>CAYMHN010000253.1:0-5637 GCA_964390235.1 uncultured Candidatus Competibacteraceae bacterium | reverse complement strand
CCATCTACCCCATGAACTGATCGCCGCCCTCCGGGCCACGCTGCAGGAAACCGTCGAAGCGCGCCTGCTGCTGCACGTGATCGATGCCAGCGATCCCGATCATGCCGAATCCACCGCCCAGGTCGAGCAGGTGCTGGACCGGATCGGCGCCGCCGGGGTGGCGCGCCTCAAGGTCTACAACAAGATCGATCTGACCGAACAGACTCCCCGCCTGGAGCGGGATACCGTCACCGGCGCGGTGACGGCCGTCTGGTTATCCGCATATTCCGGCGCCGGGGTGGAACTCCTGCGTCAGGCACTTGCCGAATGTCTGGAGAATGACGCGGTTCACCGGCATGTGCGACTGCCACCCGACGCGGCCCGGTTGAGGGCTCGCTTGTTCAGCCTGGATGCCGTGGTGGCCGAACAGCTCAACGCCCAAGGCGAATGGCTGATCGAAATGCACACATCACGCCGGAACTTCGAACGGCTTTTGCATCGTGAAGGCCTGCGCGAAGACTGGTTGGAGTAGTCGATTACCCCGCGCTTGCTAGTGGACGTTCCGCTTTCTACAATGAAGGCTTTTTGGCAGTCTGATCACTGTCTCTCACACGGTACGGAGTATTACATGGCCTGGAATGAACCCGGCGGCAACAACCGGGACCCCTGGGGTGGCGGCGGCGGTCGCAATCAGGGACCACCGGATCTGGACGAAGTAGTCCGTAAACTGTCCGACAAGTTCGGCAAACTGCTGGGCGGCAAGCGCGGCGGCGACAGCGGCGGCGGTAGCGGCGGTGGCGGCGGTCCGCAGCTGCCGTTCAAGGCCGGCGCCTTCGGCTTCTGGATCATCGGCGGCGTGGTGCTGGGCATCTGGCTGGTGTCGGGCTTTTACATCGTCGATGAAGGCACGCGCGGGGTGGTGCTGCGCTTCGGCGCCTATTCGGAAACCACCAATCCCGGTCTGCGTTATCACCTGCCCTATCCCGTCGAGACCGTCGATATCGTTGACGTATCGCAGATTCGAGCCGAGGAAATCGGTTACCGCTCCGGCCCCACCGAGGGACGCCAGCCGGCCCTGCGCGCCGTGGCCCGCGAGGCGCTGATGCTGACCCGGGACGAGAACATCGTGAACGTGCAGCTGGCGGTGCAGTACCAGGTCGATGATCCCCGCGCCTATCTGTTCAATGTGCTGCAACCCGATTCTACCCTGCGTCAGGTGGTCGAAAGCGCGATCCGCGAAGTAGTCGGCAAGGAATCCATGGTCTATGTGCTGACCGAAGGCCGCGCCGACGTGGTCCAGCGGGTGCGCGAACTCAGCCAGACGGTACTCGATCAGTACGAGACCGGCATCATCATCACCAATGTCAACCTGCAGGATGCCCAGCCGCCGGAGCCCGTGCAGGCGGCCTTCGCCGATGCCATCCGGGCCCGGGAGGACGCGGAGCGCGTGATCAACGAGGCCCGCGCCTACCAGAACGAAATCATCCCCGTCGCCCGCGGCGAGGCCCAGCGTAGACTGGAAGAAGCCGAGGCCCACAAGGCCGAAATCGTCGCCCGGGCCACCGGTGAGGCCAGCCGCTTCTCGGCCTTGCAAGCCGAGTACAGCAAGGCACCGGAAGTGACCCGTCAGCGGCTCTATCTGGAAACCATCGAGTCGGTGCTGGCCAACACCAGCAAGGTACTGCTCGATGCCGATAATGGCAACAATCTGCTCTATCTGCCGCTGGATCGGATGATCAACCGCCCCGGCATGGCGGCCGGGCAGCAATCCCCGGCGCCGATGCTGGACGGTCAGACGGTCGGCGCCTCGGACGGATCCAGCCCGCGCTTACGTGATCTCAGCCGCAGCCGGGAGGTGCGCTGATGCCTGTCAGAAATCTTACCCTGATCGCCGTCGCGGTACTGGTGGTCTTACTGTTTATGTCGGTGTTCGTGGTCCGCGAGGATCAGACCGCCATCCGCTTCCGCTTCGGCGAGATCGTCCAGTCCGATTATGGGCCGGGATTGCACTTCAAGATACCGTTCATCAACAACGTGCGCCACTTCGACGCCCGGATACAGACCCTGGACGCCGAGCCGGAACGGTTTCTGACCCTGGAGCAGAAGAACCTGATCGTCGATTCCTTCGTCAAGTGGCGGATCTCCGATTCCGAAACCTTTTACACCGCCGTCGCCGGCAGCGCTTTCCGGGCCAACCAGCGACTCGACCAGATCATCAAGAACGGCATGCGCAGCGAATTCAGCCGCCGCGATCTGAATCAGGTGGTGTCCGGCGATCGCACCCAGATCATGGATATCCTGAGTGATACCGCGCGCGAGGAGGCGCGCCGGTTCGGAATCGATGTGGTGGATGTTCGCATCCGGCGCATCGACCTGCCGGAAGAGGTCAGCGAGTCGGTGTTCGCCCGGATGCGCTCCGAGCGTGAACAGCTGGCCCGCCAGCTGCGCTCCGAAGGCCGCCAGGCCGCCGAGTTCATCCGCGCTTCCGCGGACCGTACCCGAATCGAGGAACTGGCCCGCGCCTACGAGACGGCCGAGATCATCCGCGGTGAAGGGGATGCCGAGGCGGCGGCCATCTATGCCGAGGCCTTCGGCCGCGACATCGATTTCTTCAGTTTCCACCGCAGCCTCAGCGCCTATCGGCACAGCTTCGCCACCCAGGACGATCTGCTGGTGCTGCAGCCCCGGGATTCAGAGTTCTTCCAGTACTTCAGCAACCCCAGTGCGACGGTCGAGACGATCCCCGTCGCTCCGGTTGCGGCAAGCGAACGGCGCCCGCCGGCTGTAACCACAGCCGAACCGCGATAACCACAACCTTACCGGATGCGGGCGGTCCCCCAGGGGCCGCCCGCAGCGCTGTAGCAGTACCATGTGGAACGACTTGTTGACCGCTATCGGCCTGTTGCTGGTACTGGAAGGCATCCTGCCCTTTCTCAGCCCCAACCGGTTCAAACGCAGTCTGAGCGAAATCAGCCGACTGGACAGTCGCACCCTGCGGATTGCCGGCCTGATCAGCATGCTGATCGGCCTGGCCGTGTTATATTGGCTGCGCTGAACCATTCCCGGATTGCAATGAGTCAAGAAGACCGCTGGATACTGCCGGAAGGCATCGACGAAGTGCTACCTCCCGCCGCCTGGCAACTGGAGCAACTGCGTCGCGAACTGCTGGATCTCTACCACAGCTGGGGCTATGAGCTGGTGCTGCCGCCGTTTGTGGAGTTCCTCGAATCCCTGCTGGTCGGCACCGGTTCGGATCTGGACTTGCAAACCTTCAAGCTGATCGACCAGCTGAGTGGCCGAACGCTCGGTCTGCGCGCCGACATGACACCGCAAGTAGCCCGTATCGACGCCCATGGACTCAAGCAGCCGCACCCCACCCGGCTCTGCTATATGGGCACCGTGCTGCGTACCCGCAGCGATGGTTTCGGGGGGTCGCGAGCGCCCATGCAGGTCGGCGTGGAACTGTATGGCCACACCGGTCTGGCCAGCGATCTCGAGGTTCTGTCCCTGCTGCTCGCCACGCTGGAGCGGGCAGCCATTACCGATATCCATCTCGACCTGGGTCATATCGGCATTTTCCGCGGTCTGGTCCGGCAGGCGGCCTTGAGCGCCGAACAGGAGATCCGGTTATTCGAGATCCTGCAACGCAAGGCGCGGCCGGAACTGCAAGCCTTGCTGGCCACCCTGGCGCTGCCACCCGCCATGGGTCGCATGCTGCTGACACTGGCCGAATTGCACGGCGACCTCGAGATCCTGGCGCGTGCCGAACGCGAGCTGGAAGCCGCCAGCGACGAAGTTCACCAGGCGCTGGCCACCCTGCGGCAGGTGGCAGCCGGCATCGCCGGACAATATCCGGCATTGCCCTTGCACCTGGATCTGGCCGAGCTGCGCGGTTATCACTACCATACCGGCTTGGTGTTCGCCGCCTATGCCGCAGGGCAGGGGCAGGAAATCGCCCGCGGCGGACGCTATGATCATATCGGCGAGGCTTTTGGCCGCGCCCGCTCAGCCACCGGTTTCAGCGCCGACCTGAAGAAACTGCTGACGCTTGGCCAGTCGGATCCGGCCCCGCGGCCGGCGATTTATGCGCCGAACGACACCACCGACAGGGTCTTGCAGCAACGCATCGCCGAACTGCGCCAAGGCGGCGAGCGGGTAGTCCAGGCCTTGCCGGGCAGCCCGCAGCCCGACGGTTGCGATCGCCGCATGGTCCGTCACGGCGGGCAATGGCGGATCGAACCCCTGCCAACCCCATAGCACTCCAAGGGATTCCTTCATGGGCAAGAATGTTGTCGTCATCGGCACCCAATGGGGTGACGAGGGCAAGGGCAAGGTCGTCGATCTGCTCACCGAGCGGGCTTCGGCCGTGGTGCGCTTTCAGGGCGGGCACAATGCCGGACACACCCTGGTCATCGATGGCGTAAAGACCGTGCTGCATCTGATCCCCTCGGGCATTCTGCACCCCGGAGTGAATTGTTTGATCGGCAATGGCGTGGTGCTGTCACCCACCGCCCTGCTGGAGGAGATGGCCACCCTGGAACACAAGGGCATCGCGGTGCGGGATCGGCTCAGGATCAGCCCGGCCTGTCCGCTGATCCTGCCCTACCATGTGGCGCTGGATGCTGCCCGCGAGAAAGCCCGCGGCAGCAAGGCCATAGGCACTACCGGACGTGGCATCGGCCCGGCCTACGAGGACAAGGTCGGTCGGCGCGCAATCCGGCTCGGCGATCTGCTCGACCCACAGCGCTGCGCCGCCAAACTGGGCGAGGTACTGGAGTATCACAACTTCACCCTGCAGCACTATTATCGGACGGAGCCCATCGACTATCAGCGCCTGCTGGACCGATTACTCCATCAGGCCGAGCAGCTGATTCCGCTGCTGGCCGACATCACCGCCCTGCTGGCCGAGTACCGTCGCCAGGGCGGCAATGTCCTGTATGAAGGCGCCCAGGGTGCGCTGCTGGACATAGACCACGGCACCTATCCGTTCGTGACCTCGTCCAACACCACGGCCGGCGGCGCGGCGACCGGTACCGGCATCGGTCCGCGCGAGCTGGATTACGTGATGGGCATCACCAAGGCCTACAGTACCCGGGTCGGCGGTGGTCCCTTCCCGACCGAACTGCATGACGCCGTCGGCAAGCACCTGAGCTCGCGTGGCCATGAATTCGGCGCCACCACGGGCCGGGCGCGCCGCTGCGGCTGGCTGGACATCGTGGCCCTGCGCCGGTCCATGCTGAACAACAGCGTCAGTGGCTTGGCCATGACCAAACTGGACGTGCTGGACGGACTGGACCAACTGCGCCTCTGCGTGGCTTACCGCTACCAGGATGGGTCGCTGACGGCGCTACCCGCCGGCGCCGAGGCGCTGGAGCGCTGCGAGCCGGTCTACGAGACCCTGCCCGGCTGGATGGAAACCACCGCGGGTATTCGGCGCTACGCTGAACTTCCCGCCAGTGCGCGACGCTATCTGGAACGCATCAGCGAATTGCTGGAGACCCCCCTGGCGCTGATTTCGACCAGCCCGGATCGGGCGGACACGATGTTGCTCGAGGATCCGTTCGCCTGAGTCATGGACGACCGGTCGCGGTGGATTATTATGAATATGGTGCCGAGGAGAGGACTTGAACCTCCACGGGGTTTCCCCCACTGGCACCT
>CAYMHN010000252.1:0-5663 GCA_964390235.1 uncultured Candidatus Competibacteraceae bacterium | reverse complement strand
GCCGCGGGTCTGGCGATTTCGGCAGGGATATCAGCGATTTCGGCAGAGAGGTCGGTAATTTTGGCCGAGGTATCGGGCGCGCGCTCGGTCTCTACTGAGTCCCTGTCAGTACTATACTGAGCCACTATCGGCAACCGGGCCATCCGAGCCCGGTTGCCTTTCTATTCGGATGCCCGTCATGCTGATCCGTTGCAACGACCTTTCCTCACCGATCGAGTTTCTGGACTGCCCCGAGGTGCTGGAGACGCTGCGGGCCAGCGTCGCGGGTTGGTCCTTGAGTCCATGGAGTAACGGGGAAACCGCCGTTCCGCGCATCCGTGTGGTTCGTGACGAAGATCAATACCGGCTGGAGTCGCCCTGGCTGGATGGCCCGATTCGGGAGCCGTCGGCCGTCAGCGCCGTTTGCAGCCTGATCGTGGACATCATCAATCAGCGGGTGAACGAGGATCCGGCACTGGTATGCCTGCATGCCGGTGCCATCCGCTTCGGCGACCGCGTCCTGATTTTCCCCAGCACCTACCGGGCTGGAAAAAGCACCCTGATCGCCCGTCTGGCCATGTCCGGTTACCCCGTGGTATCCGATGATGTGCTACCCATCATCCGCGATTCCGCCGGCTTGCTGGCCGTCGCCCCGGGGGTCGCGCCGCGCCTGCGGTTGCCGCTCCAGAGTACATTCGGGTCCGAATTCCGGGCCTTTGCCGAAACTCGACGGGGTCCGGATGACGGCTATTACCGCTATCTTTCCCTCCCTCCGACGCTGTTGGCCCCCCATGGCCAGCGGTTCGGGATCGGCGGTTTCGTGTTCCTCGACCGGGACGAAGCCGGCATACCCATGCTTACCCCGGTGGACTGCGGCAAGGCGTTGCAACGCCTGCTCATGCAGAATTTCGGCCGGGCGGCGCCGGCCGGCGACATTCTGGACCGGTTCACGGATCTGGTCATGCGTTGCGGGTCTTATCGGCTACGCTATTCCAATCTGGATGCGGCGGCCCGCTTGCTATCGGAGGCTTTCGGCGACTGGCGGCCGGAGGCGGTACTGTCGGTGGCGGATGATCCGATTGCCGACAGCCGCGATGAGGTGCTTGCGCGTCCCGCCAGGCTTACCGTGCGACTATCCGACCGGGTGGTGCAAAGCGATGGTATCGGCGTTCGCCGGGTCGGCAGCGAGGTCTTTCTGACGGACGACGGGGCAGGGTCGATATTCGGCCTCGACGGCATCGGACCGGCGGTCTGGGAGCTGATCCATGAGCCGATTTCTGCCGGCGAAGTCGTGGATATCGTGGCGGAGTCCTTTCCCGGTATAGACCGAAAGGTGATCAGTAACGACGTGGTCGCGCTGATCGACGAGCTTTTGCGCCGCTCCCTCACGGTCCGTGTCGATCCGGATCAGCCGACTACGTGAAGGTCGATGCCGCTAAGGTAAGGGAACCGGTCCCGTAGTCACGACTTCCAGCTTCCAGTCCTCGGCCGCCGTGCCTGTCAGATTCAGGTGCCCGGCCAAGAAGTAGAGCCTCTGCGTGTCTTCGCTTTGCGAGGTACAGAAACGGTCCTGGAGATAGTAGGGCGGAGTCGCTTGATAATAGAGCGTCGCCTGGACCGCGCTCGGAACGCCCTCGATACCCGCAAGGTCGGTTGCATAGATCAGCGAATCGCCGCCGCCCGTGACATAGTCGGGGTCGTCCCCGACCTGGTGCGGACCCGCTTGCTCGGCCAGTCCGCCGCCGTCTCCCAGGGCGGCGGCAATCTCCTGCCGGGCTTCCAGCGGCAGGAAGCCGTGGGGCAGGATGCGGTTGTCCTTGATGTCCCGGCAGATCGAGAGAAAGCTGGTCGTCAACTCCTCGCCGCAGGAGCCCGTGCCGTCGGGAGCGGCGACCAGTTCCTGATAGATCTGGACCTGGTTCTGTCCGGTCACTCTCTGGTAGTGCGGCTGATAGGCGGTCTTGCCCGGATCGAGACGGGCCGAACAGTCGTCCTGCCACCACAGCTCGCCGTCGACCGGACGGCCGTTCTCGTCCATGATCACACCTGCGCCGTTGGCGCGACCCGAGGCCCACAAGATGTCACCGTTCTCATCAAGCACGCTGAACTCGATGAAGGCTCGCCGGAAACCCACGCCCGACGGGAATTTGTGCCCGGTCCTGCTGGTGATCGTGACTGTCGCTTCAAGCTGGTCGCCGCTGATCGAAACCTGATCGACGGCGATGCTGGCAGTCTTGTTCGACGCCTGATCGAGCATCACTTGCTCGGTCAGGATCAGCGGGTCCAGGCCCCGGTCCACCAGCATCGGATCCCGGGTTCGAATGCCCAGCAGGTCCGGGAACTGCTGGGCCATCTTGATGAAGAATACATTGAGTCCTACCAGCGTATGCCGCGAGAAGCCTTCCCGCACGGCCAGGTCGATCTCGTCCGGCCCGAGGTTGTTCTCGGTCTGCGGAAAGTTGCTGTACTCCTGGATGCCTGCGATCTTGCTGCGGTAGGGCTTGCCGCCGGCATCCCTGCTCGGCATATGGCATCCCTGGCAGGATTCCGCCCGGGAGCCGGCACCGAGCGGCAGAGGTCCGTCGGGGGTTTCACCCGTCCGGTAGCTGCTGAAGGCCCATTCCGGGTAGGTGGTCTGCTCGTAGGTGTACCGGATGATCCGGCCCTGGTAGAGAACCGGCAGATGCACCGTGTGACAGGACCCGCACAGCTCGGAGCTCGAGATGTGCGGATTATGGCGTGGTCGGATCCCCAAGGCGTTCTTCATCGGTTTCGTCTTGGGCTCGGCGAACGGCCCGTAGAGTTCCTCGGGCGGACCGACCAGGAAGCTGCCGGTAAAGGTCCTCGCAAAGCCCTGGTTGTGCGGATTCAGCAGCTGCTGCCGTTCGGCAACGCAGCGGTTCTGCGGTTCACCGGCGTACTTGCGTGCCTCCTCCCCCAGCACCATATGATGACAGGCGGTGCAGGAGATGCCGTCGCGGGCCAGCGCGCCGTACCGCGCGTGGCCCGCCGAAGGGTTGCCCGCGGGCCAGGGTACGGCGTTCGCGTACTCGCGCAGGAAGTTCGTTTCCTCGCAGGATTGGCCGGTATGGTCGATGCTGAACTGCCGCTGGCCGGTGATCCCGTGGCATCCCAGGCAGATTCCCTGGATCTCGGGCGACCTCTCCGGGTGAAAGGTCTCGGTTTCGCTCGCCAGCTGCGCGTAGAAGATCGGGTCGCGGCCTCCCATCCCCATCGGTGAAGTACGCCAGGTCCCGTAGGGCGACAGATTGAGCAGATTGTCGCCGTGCGGATTCGGCTCGGTCATGTCGAACTGCAAGCCGGTTCCGCCCGCATCATGGCAACCGATGCACTGATCGGAGGTGACGAACTGGCTCGAAGGCGACGGCCCGCCGGCGCCGACCCAGACATTGTCGTAGGTCTCCGACGGCATCCTGGAAACCGTGTCCCAGGTGGGTCTGGGCAGATTCGATGCCGGGATTGTGTTCGTGAAGACCGCGTCGTAGCGGTAGAGGGGTTCGCCCAGACGGGGTTCGGTGTCGCCGGGCAGAGCCACCAGCCGGTGATACGCCTCCGGGGTCTTCGCGGCGAAGAAGTGCTGGCTCAGGAATACCAGCGGCTGGCCCGGTTCACCCTGGACATTGCGCAGGCTGGCGAAGGTCAGGTTGTCGGCCGCTGACGCGTGGCAGTTGACGCAGTATTGCCCGAAGCCCATGTACGGGTAGCGGTTGGTCCTGTCCGGTGGCCAGTCGGGGTTCCAGCCGCTCCAGCCGAACCAGCCCCAGAACCAGCCGTCGTGCGAGGCTTGCCGGTCGCGCACCATCACGGCCGCGCCGCTGGTGGGCAGCAGCCGGAGAGGATCGACTTCCGCGCATGCGGCGGCCGGCGGAGGAAACATCTCCTTGACGATGACCGCCCCATCGGGGATGGATTGGGCTTGCGCGGGCGCTTCGCTCTCCTCGGCCGGCCGGTTGTCCTTCATCCAGGCGACCATTTCCGGCGAATACCAGACCACCACCGGCGCATGAGTGCCATGATATGCGCCGACCCACTCGCCGTCCTGGAAGGTCGCGGTGTAGGGACCGGTGTCCCGGACGCGCTTGTCGCGTCGCCAGCCGGCAGCCTCATCGCGGTGACAGAAGTTGCGGAGATAGTCACCAAGCCGGGTCTGGTATTGGTCGAGTGGCAGAGCGCTCGGATCGCGGATGGTCCCGGCCAAACCGGCACACAGGTCCGGATCGCCGGGTATCAGTGGCGTCCGCCGCTCCGCCGCGCAGGAGAGACCCGAGGACTGCGCGCCGACCGCAGGCGCGGCCAGCCCGAAGCAAAGCAACCAAACTGCCAGCCCTCCGCGGCGGAGACACGATTCGACGTTCGCCGTACCGGCGGGATCCTCCAGGCGACTCGCCCGGTCGCCCGGGGACAGGAAAAACCACGCGCTCCCCATATCCGTTCCCCTCTCCACTGTGTTGGCTGCTCCGGCGTCGTGTGCCGGGCTGCCCGTACCCGCATTGTCCGCCAGCCTGCCGGAGGGTGCAATGCGAAGGTCGATGCCGTCGGATGTGGAATAGGTGATTGGATGCGGTTCCGATATACGGATGCGCCCGGCACGATGCCGGACGCGGGGGCTAGCAGCGGCTCACAGCCGGGCGCACTGGTCTTCCTTGTTGCCGGAGACGCGGTTGTTGCCGCCGGTGGGCCGCGGCCGGTTGCTTTTGCACTGCAGATTGCCGTCGATGAAGTTGTTGCGGATGGTCACCCCGCCGGTGTTGCTGAACGCCTGCACATCACCATCGACCGTGCTGTACTGCACCAGCAACGGGGCGCTGTTGCCGACCAGCTGGATATTGCCGTCGACCGTGGTGCGGTTGATGCGACTCTCCTCGCCGTAAACATCGTCGAGCTGGATGTCGCCCTTGATGTCGGACTCGATGACCCGCACGAAGTAGGCGCCATCGGCCTGGATGTTGCCGTCGACATAGGCATTGCGTACCAGCAGCCGGCCACCGCTCTCCACCTTGACGTTTCCCTTGACCCGGGTGCCGTCCAGGGTGCAGCGCCCGACCACGATGACATCGTCGTCTATGGTCACCTTGCCCAGACTGGGCGGGCAATAGACATCGGCCATCACGGCCGGGGCGGCGCCGAGCAGCAGCACGCCCAGCAGCGACAGTTTCACGGTTTGCTTGATCGTCATATCGGTATCTCCGCTTGGATCGATTAGCCGAGAATTCCCTGGCTGATTGAGTTCCTTGTCGATACAACGGTCACCTGGACCAGTTTATTCCCGGAGATTGAAAATTTCTCCTTCAGCGCGCCTGCCAGCTGCTTTGCAGCAACCGATTCTCTCGTTCCGGCGTCAGCGGAGCATCGGCGCCGAGCGTGACGCCGATTTCGGTCAGCAAATCGGCGCCCGGTCCGCTGGCCGGCAGGTACTGGTCGTCGTCGTCCTCCATGGGAGCGCCCAGCAGCGACTGGTCGATCTCGATCCGGGTCAGCCACCGGCCATCGGCCTCGCGGCAGGCGATGCCGGTGCTGTAGTGGGAGAGTTGATCGCGGCTCAGCAGTTGCTCGTACTCCCGGCAATAGCGGCCGTCGGCTGCCTGGAACGAGACCATCGGGGTGATCTGCCAGTGCTGGTCGTCATCCCGCCCGCTGACGGTGATCCCGCTGCCGGTGGTCTC
>CAYMHN010000251.1:0-5705 GCA_964390235.1 uncultured Candidatus Competibacteraceae bacterium | reverse complement strand
CCTCCAGCTGCAAGCGATACACTTCCCGCAGATAGCGCACATCGTCGGCCGCGTAAGCCAGCTGCTCGGGCGACAACGGCCGCCGGCTCCAGTCGGTGCGGACCTGGGACTTGTCCAGCTCCACCCCCAGCAAGGTCTGCACCAGATTGGCATAGCCGATCTGCTCGCCCTGCCCCAGCAGGGTGGCGGCGATCTGGGTATCGAACACCGGTGCGGGCGGCGCGCCACGCAGCAGGGTGAAGATTTCCAGATCCTGCTGGGCGGCATGCAATACCTTGGTGATGCCGGGTTCGTAGAGCAACCCCCACAGCGGTTCCAGATCGTCGAGCGCCAGCGGATCGATGCAGGCGATATGCGCTTCGCTGGCGACCTGGATCAGGCACAGCTGCGGGAAATAGGTCTTCTCGCGGATGAACTCGGTATCCAGCGCCAGCCAGTCATTCCCGGCCAGATCGGCGCACAGCCCGGCCAGCGCGGCCGGGGTATCCACATAGCGCGGCTCAGCCATGGTCGCGGCGCCAGTGGCCGGACTTGCCGCCTGATTGCTCGACCAGTTGTATGGCCTCCATGATCATGCCACGATCGACCGCCTTGCACATGTCATAGACGGTCAGCAGCGCCACCTGCACCGCCGTCAAGGCCTCCATCTCGACCCCGGTGCGACCGCGGGTGGCGACCGTGGCCTGGCAGTGCACGCGGTCCGCGCCGCGAGCTTCCAGCTCAAGCTCGACCTTGGTCAGCGCCAGCGGGTGGCACAACGGGATCAGCTCGGCGGTCTTCTTGGCACCCATGATGCCGGCGATGCGGGCGATGCCCAGCACATCGCCCTTCTTGTGGCCGCCCTCCACAATCAGCCGCAGGGTCTCGGGTCGCATCACGATCCGACCTTCGGCGATGGCCAGACGCTCGGTCTCGGTCTTGCCGCCGACATCGACCATATGGGCCTCGCCGGCGGTGTTGAAATGCGTCAGAGAATTCATATCGTCAGCAACAGCCGTGCGGTCTCGGTTCGGAATAGCTCAAGGACCGTACATCATGTTCGGCAGCCAGAGCACCAGGTCGTGCCACAGGAAGACGATCATCACGGCCAGCATCTGGATGATAATGAACGGGATGACGCCCTTGTAGATGTGCATGGTCGTGATCTCCGGTGGCACCACCCCCTTGAGATAGAACAGGGAGAAACCGACCGGTGGGGTCAGGAACGAGGTCTGCAGGGCCAGGGCGAACAGCACCACGAACCAGGTCAGATCAAAGCCCAGCGCGGCGACCACCGGTCCGACCAACGGCAGCAGGATCAGGCTGATCTCCAGCCAGTCGAGAAAGAATCCGGCCATGAAGGTGATCAGCAGAATCACCAGCACGATGCCCTCCGGCGGCAGCGGTATCCCCTTGAGCAGATCGCCGATGAACTCGTCCCCGCCCAGGGAGCGCAGCACCACCGCGTAGGCGGTCGCGCCGAGAAAGATGCCGAACACGAAGGCCGTGGTCAGGGTGGTCTTCTCGCAGACATCCTTGATCACCGGGAAAGACAGCTTGCCATTCATGGCCGCCAGGATGGTGGCGCCCAGGGCGCCGACCCCGGAGGCCTCGGTGGGCGTGGCGATGCCGAAGAAGATCGAGCCCAGCACCGCCAGGATCAGCGTCAGTGGCGGCACCACCGCCAACAGGGTCTCGCGGATCAGCGACCAGGTCACGGGCGGCAGATCCCGCGGCGGCTGGGCCAGCGAGGGCTTGAACACGGCGATCAGGATCACGTAGGCGATATACAGAAACCCGAGCATCAGCCCCGGAAGCAGCGCGCCCATGAACAGATTGCCCACCGGCAGGGACAGCTGATCGGCCATGATGATCAGCATGATGCTGGGCGGAATCAGGATGCCCAGGGTACCGGCCGAGGCCACCACGCCGCTGGCGAACGATGGCGAATAACGCTGTTCCAGCATCACCGGAATCGACAACATGGCCAGCAACACCACCGACGCCCCCACGATGCCGGTGGAAGCGGCCAGCAGGATGCCGATGCTGATCACCGCCACCCCCAGGCCACCGCGGAACCGGCCGAACAGGCGCACGAAGCTCATCATCAGCCGCTCGGCCACGCCGGAGCGCTCCAGCATCAGTCCCATGAAGATGAACATCGGCAAGGCCACCAGCACCCAGTTGGACATCTGGGCGTAGATGCGCTGCACGATGACTCCGAAGATCCGCCAATCGGTTAGAAAATACGTATCCCAATCCAGGTATTGCGAGGCCAGGATGGAGCCGATGCTGAACACCACGGCGATGCCGGCCAGCACCCAGGCGACCGGAAAACCGGTGAAGATGAGCGCGATGAAGCCGCCCAGCATGCCGATGACGAGGATTTCAGAGGTTTCGAGCACGGGGGTCCTCTCCGGGTGATGTGTACCGCGTCCCCGATGGTTGCACGGGACCGGATCTCGCAGCCTCAGGCGCCGCGCGGCCGGGGGAAGCCGGTCAGCAAGGCCAGCGCGCGCAGCAATCGCGCCAGAGCAGCCATGGCCAGCAGCACGAAGGCATAGAGGATGAACGACTTGATGATCCAGCGCATGGGCAAACCGCCCGGCGCGGCCGAGACCTCGTTGATGCGGTAGGAGCGCTCCACGAAGGGATAGGCGTAGCTCAGCACGAAGTAGCAGAACGGCAGCAGGAACAGCAGAATGCCCAGCAGCTCCAGCCAGGCTCGGGTACGGGGTTGCAGCCGCTCGGCCAGGACATCGACCCGCACATGGCCATCGCGCACGACGCAGAACGACAGGCCGATCATGAAGCCGGCCGCGTACAAATGCCATTGCAGCTCTTCCATGGCGATGATGTTGGTGCCCAGGGCGTAGCGCAACACGACATTGGCCACCACCAGCAGCATCAGGACCACCCAGATCCAGGAGAACACCTTGCCGAAGAACACGACGATGCCTTCCAGGATGTCCGACGGCAGGGTGCGGGGGTACTCGACGGCGGCCGTGTGGTGCACGATCGCTTCGTCGACCTTTTCCAGATCGAGTTTGATGTCGGCCATCAGGCGCTACCTCGGCGTCGGGATCGGGCGCCCGCTCAGTCGCTGTTCACACCCCAGTCGCGTGGCAGATAGCCGTAGTATTTCCAGGGACGGTGTTCTTCCTGGAACTCGCGCATGGACTGGTAGACCCTGGCGAACATCTCGTCACTGGCGGAGCGCCGGGCCATGACCGTCTCGGTGGCCGCCTCGAAGGCCTTGAGGATATCATCATTCAGCCGGACCAGATTCACGCCCTGCTCCTGGAAGCGCTGCAACACCGCGCCTTGCAGGGCCTCGGCCTTGGCCAGCGATATGGCCACCGCCGCCTTGCAGGTGAGTTCGATCAGGGCCTTGGTCTGGTCGTTGAGCCGGTTCCACTCGTCCATATTGATGTACAGGTACTGGTTGGTGGACGGCTGGTGCCAACCGGGCAGGTAGTAATACTTGGCCACCTGGTGGAAACCCAGCTGCTCGTCCACGGTCGGCAGCGAGAATTCGGTGGCGTCCAGCACCCCGGTCTCCAAGGCCTGATACAGTTCGCCGCCCGGCAACATGGTCACCGACATGCCGAACTCGGCCATGATCTCGCCACCCAGCCCGGCGGCCCGGAACTTGAGGCCGCGCAGCTGATCGACGGTGTTGATCTCCTCACGGAACCAGCCGGCCGCTTCCGGGCTGATGGTGCCGCAGAATATCGGGTAGACATCATGGGGCGCGAACAGCTCCTTGAGCAGCTCATCGCCACCGTGGAAATACATCCAGGCCATGAACTCCTGCGATTCGAAGCCGAACGGCACCGCGCCGAACAGCGCCGAGGCCGTCACCTGACCCCACTCGTACCCCATCCAGGAGTAGCCGGCCGGCACGTTGCCGGTGCTGACATTCTCGAAAATACTCAAGGCGGGGATCAGGGCACCGGGCTCGAATACCTGCAAATTGACCCGCCCATCGCTGACCTTGTTCAACTCCTCGGCCACCCAGGGCATGGCATCGCCAAGCGCGGTCAGGGTGGAGGAAAAAGCCATGGGAACCTGCCAGCGGACCCGATCGAAATCGGCCCAGGCCGAGGTCGAGACGGCAATACTGGTGGCGAACAAAGCGCTTGCCAGAACCTTCTTCATCGAGGATCTCCTCATGTGGTCGGGTGGTTCATGGTGAAAGCTAGTTTCGGCAGGGTCCGGTGTCAAGTAAGTGAACAGCGATATCCACCGGACGTCGCTCGAAACCTCCTTGGACATGGGTCGGCACGGACTGATGCAGCATAAAGGATTTCCGGCTACAATGCGTCGCTTTCTTTATCAGTCACTGCACCCGGCGGCGCCGGCAGTAGCGAGGACAGGCATGAGCGAGAATTATCTGTTTACTTCGGAATCGGTATCGGAAGGCCATCCGGACAAGGTCGCCGACCAGATTTCCGATGCCGTGCTGGATGCCATGATCGCCCGCGACCAGTATGCCCGGGTGGCCGTGGAAACCCTGGTCAAGACCGGTGTGGCCATCGTCGCCGGCGAGGTCACCACCAGCGCCTGGGTGGATCTGGAAGAGCTGGTGCGCAAGGTGATCACCGACATCGGCTACGACTCCTCGCAGGTCGGCTTCGACGGCGCCACCTGTGGGGTACTGAACATCATCGGCAAGCAGAGCGTGGACATCGCCGGCGGCGTGGATCGCGCCAAGCCCGAGGACCAGGGCGCCGGCGACCAGGGGCTGATGTTCGGCTATGCCTGCAACGAAACCGACGCGCTGATGCCGGCCCCGATCCAGCTGGCCCACCGCCTGGTCGAGCGCCAGTCCGAGGTGCGCAAATCCGGCCTGCTCAACTGGCTGCGACCGGACGCCAAATCCCAGATCAGCTGCCGCTACCAGAACGGCAAGATCACCGGCATCGATGCCGTGGTGCTGTCGACCCAGCACAACCCGGAGGTCAAGCAGTCCGATCTCCACGAGGCGGTGATGGAGTTGATCATCAAGCACGTGCTGCCGGCCGAGCTGCTGCACCGCGATACCAAGTTCCATATCAATCCGACCGGCAAGTTCGTGATCGGCGGCCCGGTCGCAAGATCATTGTAGACACCTATGGCGGCATGGCCCGCCACGGCGGCGGCGCGTTCTCCGGCAAGGACCCGTCCAAGGTCGATCGCTCGGCCGCCTATGCTTGCCGTTACGTGGCCAAGAACATCGTCGCCGCCGGCCTGGCCGACAAGTGCGAAATCCAGGTCAGCTACGCCATCGGAGTGGCCGAGCCGACCTCGATCTCGGTCACCACCTTCGGCACCGGCAAGGTACCGGACCAGCGCATCGAGCAGCTGATCCGGCGCCACTTCGACCTGCGCCCCTACGCCATCAGCCGGATGCTGGACCTGCTGCACCCCATGTTCCAGGCTACCGCCGCCTATGGCCACTTCGGCCGCGAGCCGCAAGAGATAACCTACACCTGGATCGAGAACGGCCAGCAGACACCGCAATCGGAAACCTTCACCGCCTTCACCTGGGAGCGCACCGACAAGGCCGAAGCCTTGCGGGAAGATGCCGGGTTGCGGGAGGAAAACGTATGAATCAGGATTTCAAGGTCGCCGACCTCGGCCTCGCCGCCTGGGGTCGCAAGGAAATCGAGATCGCCGAGACCGAGATGCCGGGCCTGATGGCCGTGCGCGAGGAGTACGGTGCCGGCCAGCCGCTCAAGGGA
>CAYMHN010000250.1:0-5728 GCA_964390235.1 uncultured Candidatus Competibacteraceae bacterium | reverse complement strand
GCTGCGCGGCTTCTCCACCGCCACCGATCTGGCCGACTACCTGGTGCGCAAGGGCGTGCCGTTTCGCGATGCCCACGAGATCGTCGGTCAGGCGGTGCGGCTGGCCATAGCGCAGGGTTGCGATCTGGCCGAACTCGATCTGGAGCGGTTACGGGCGCTGTCGGAGACGATACAGGCCGATGTGTTCGAGGTGCTGACCCTGGAAGGTTCGGTCGCCGCGCGCGACCATTTCGGCGGCACCGCGCCGGCGCAAGTGCGCGCCGCCGTCGCCCGCGCCCGGCAACGGCTAGGCATCGATATTGTCTGAACCATGGACGGCGGCCTAAGGATCGTCATATACTTGGCCTATGTTCACCAAAACCAATGACTTGGATTACCGTCAGCAACTGGAGCAGGCCGGCATACTGCCGACCCGCCAGCGGCTGGACATCGCCCGCGTCATGCTCGGCCGCCTCCAGCACCTGTCGGCCGATCAGCTGCTGGCGCGGGTCAATGCCAACGGCGGCAACGTCTCCAAGGCGACGGTCTACAACACCCTCAGCCTGTTCGCCCGCAAGGGCGTGGTGCGCGAGGTGGTGGTCGATCCGAACCGCACCTTCTACGATTCCAACACCGACCCGCATTACCACCTCTATGACGAGGATCGCGGCGCCCTGACCGATGTCTACGCCGATTGCCTGCGGACCGACGCCCTGCCCGCGCTGCCCGAGGGGACCGAACTGGCCGGGGTGGACGTGATCATCCGGGTGCGCGGCCGCCGCTGAGTCAGCGCCGCCGGATGCCGATCACCCGACCGGCCTGCTCCGGTCTGGGCAATTGCCGATGCTCTTGCAGCATGACCTCCAGGCCGGCCAGAATCTCCGCCGGCATCGCCGCGCTGCGCCGGGTATTCATGTCCATGTACAGCAGGATCTGCTCGCAGGTCGCCGCCAGATAGCCTTCCTCGGCGTGATACAGGGATTGGAAGTAGTGAATCCGCTTGGCATCGGCATCCAGCAGCCGGGTAGTGGCGCGTATCGGCATGCCTTCCATGAGTTCGCGCAGATAGCTGACATGCAGTTCCAGGGTGAACACCGAACCCTGCCCGCGATCGCGGGTGGCGGCGTCCAGGCCGATATGATCGAGCAGCCGGTCGGTGGCGTGATCGAAGGCCAGCACGTAATAGGCCACGTTCATGTGGCCGTTGTAGTCTATCCACTCCGGTAGCACCCGGCCGCGATACAACTCCAACAGTCTGCTCTCGGACATTGTGGCTCCCCGGGCGGTGTGATCAAACCGTGATTATACGGTCTGATCACCGCCCGGGGTGTGACTCAGGCGATCGGGCGGATGATCATCTCGACCCGGCGGTTCTGGGCGCGGCCTTCCTCCGTGGCGTTGCTGGCCCGCGGTTCGGACTCGCCCCGGCCTTCGGCGTACAGTCGGTTCGGATCGACGCCGCGCGAGCCCAGATGACTGGTGACGGCCTGCGCCCGGCGGCGTGACAGGTCCATATTGTAGGCTTCCGAGCCGGTGCTGTCGGTGTGGCCTATCACCGTCACCGAGCTGCGCGGATCCTGATTCAGGATGCCGGCCATCTCGTCCAGGGTCGAGCGGAACTGCGGCTTGAGTGTGGCGCTGTCGAAGTCGAACAGCACCTCGCTGGGCAGCCCTATCCGCACGCTACCGTCCTGCAAGCGCGTCACCTCCATGCGCATCGCCTCGTTCTGCATCGCCAAGCGCTGCATCTGCTGGTGCTGCTGATCCATGGCGTAGCCTATGCCGCCGCCCAGGGCGGCGCCAGCGGCGGCACCGTAATACCGACCGTGGTTGCTGTCGAGCTGGTGGCCCAGCACGCCGCCGGCCACGGCGCCGAGCGCGGCCCCGGTGGTGGTACGCATATAGGGGCTGTCCTGGGCGCAGGCGCTGATCAGCAGCAGGGTGCTCAGTAGCAGGACAAAACGGGTGGGGTATCGCATCATCATGACATTATCCTCAGGGCTATAGTGCTATTGACCTTAGCGGTCACTGGCTTGTTCAGTATTATGCTAAGCTTCGGGACTGAATCCAAGCTGAACCGTTACGCTAAAGCTGCGGCGGATGGGTTATTTTTGCTAAGCTCAGTCCAGTCCCAGTCGCAAGCGTTCCCGGAATGCCCCTTCGCCTCTCGCGTCCACAGCTCGGTACTCTCCGCCCGGAAACCCTGGCGCGACTGGCGGGCATGGTCAATCTACTGCTGGTACTGGCCCTGGCCTACAGCCTGGCTGGTCTGACCCTGCGCTGGCTGCCGTCACCGGAACCATCGGTGGCGAGCGACGCGGCCGCGCTCATGGCGCCGACAGGCGATCGCGCCGGACCGGACCCTGGCCTGATCGCCAGCTGGCAACTGTTCGGCGCGCCGGAAACCAACGTCCCGATCCCGGCCCAGGCCCCGGAAACCCGGCTCAATCTGCGGCTGGCCGGGATTCTGCATCGGGACGCACCGCTGGCCCTGATAGCCGAGGGTAATCGACCTGAGGCCGTCTACCGGGTGGGAGACACGATCGGCGGCGCGCGGATCGAACAGATTCTGCCGGATCGGGTGCTGCTGGCGCGCGGCTCGGGCCTGGAAGCGTTGAGCCTGCCGCGCGAGCCCTCCCCGCTGGACACGGCATCCCGCGGCGTTGACTCCCCGACCGGCGTCCAGCCGGTTACCCAGCGCTTGCGCCAGGCGCTGAGCGGCGATCCTCAGGCATTGCAGGAACTGGCCTTGGCCGCACCCTATATCGAGGACGGCCGCTTCATTGGCTTGCAGTTGCGGCCCGGTCACGACCGGCAACTGCTGGACCAGCTCGGACTACGCGCCGGCGATGTGCTGACCGCGCTGAACGGGGTACGGCTGACCGATCCCGTCCAGGGCCTGCGGCTGATGCAGGAATTGTCGCGGACCGATCGGGTGGACGCTACCATCCGTCGCGGTGATAGTGAAATCCCCATGACCTTCGTATTGCAATGAGGCCACGCATGCTGATCAGACTGGGACTTCTGCTGCTGAGTCTGCTGCCCGGCAGCGCACTGGCCGCGCCGGTCACGCTCAACCTCAAGGATGCCGACATCGGGGCGCTGATCGCCAGCATCGCCGAGATCACCGGCCAGAACTTCATCATCGATCCCCGCGTCCAGGGCCGGGTCACCGTGGTTTCCTCGCGCCCGCTGGAGGAAGCCGAGGTCTACGAGGTGTTCCTGTCGATACTGGCGGTACACGGCTATGCCGCGGTGCCGGTCGGTCAGGCGATCAAGATCGTGCCGATCACCGGCGCCAAGCAGGAGCAGATCCCCAATCTGGGGGTCGAGAGCATCGGCGGCGATGACCAGATGGTCACCCAGGTCATCCAGGTGCGCAACGTCGCCGCCGCCCAGCTGGTGCCGCTGCTGCGGCCGCTGATCCCACCCGATGGTCATCTGGCCGCTTATGCGCCGGGCAATGTGCTGGTGGTCTCGGACCGCGCCGGCAATGTGCGGCGGATCGCCGAGCTGATCGGTCGCATGGATCAGGCCAGCGGGGCCGAGATCGAGGTGGTTACTCTGGCTCATGCCCGAGCCGGCGAGCTGACCGCCCTGCTGGGCAGTCTGGTCAGCTCCCAGGCCCAGGCCGAGGGGGCGGCCTCGCCACCCCAGCTGGTGGCCGACGAACGCACCAACAGCATCCTGCTCAGTGGCGATAGCGATACCCGACGCCGCCTGCGCACGCTGATCAACGAACTGGACACCCCGCTCGCGGCCAGTGGCAATACCCGGGTGGTGTATCTGCGCTATGCCCGAGCGGAGAATCTGCTGCCGGTGCTGCAAGGCCTGAGCCGCCGGCTGGAAACCGACGCCAGTCAGATCAGCGTCAGCGCCCGGGAGGCCGAGCAGATCGACATTCAGGCCGATCCGGCCACCAATGCGCTGGTGATCACGGCCGAACCGGATGCGATGCGCGCCCTGCAAACCGTGATCGATCAGCTGGATATCCGCCGCGCCCAGGTGATGGTGGAAGCCGCCATCGTCGAGATCGCCTCGGACAAGATCGCCGAACTGGGCGTGCAGTGGGTGATCGACGCCAGCGGCGACGGCAATATCATCGGCTTGACCAACTTCGAGAGCGCCAGCTTCAACGGCCTGAGCATCGGTGAACTGGCCCGCGCCATCGCCAGCGAGACCCTGCCCAGTCCGTTTCCATCGGGATTGAGCGCCGCCATCGGCGACTTCAGCGGCTCGACCCGGTTCGGGGCGCTGATCAGCGCCCTGGCCACCGACGCCAACACCAACATCCTGTCGACCCCGACCCTGGTCACCCTGGACAACGAGGAGGCCGAGATCGTCGTCGGCCAGAACGTGCCCTTCGTCACCGGCACCTTCACCACCACCACCGGCGGTGACGGCCAGGTCGGCAACCCGTTCCAGACCATCCAGCGTCAGGATGTCGGTCTGACCCTGCAGATCAAGCCGCAGATCAACGAAGGCAATGCGGTGCTGCTGCAGATCGACCAGGAAGTCTCCCAGGTGGTGCAGACCGCCACCGCTCTGACCCTGGCCCAGGGGCCGACCACCAACAAGCGCTCGATCAAGACCAGCGTGCTGGTCGAGGACGGGCAGATCCTGGTGCTGGGCGGGCTGATCGACGATACTCTCAGCGAGACCCAGCAGAAAGTGCCGGGTCTGGGCGATATCCCGGTGCTCGGCAATCTGTTCCGCTATCGCCAGACCAGCCGCGGCAAGCGCAATCTGATGATCTTTCTGCACCCGGTGATCCTGCGCGACGCCGCCATCGTCAGCAGCGCCAGTGCCGCCAAGTATGATTCGATCCGGGACTTGCAGATGAGCGTCCGCGAGCGCGAGATCAGCCTGCTGCCCGAGGTTCCCGCGCCGCTGCTGGGTACGCCCGAGCAGGTCCGCGAGCAGGGGACCTTCCATGTGGCGCAGCCACCAGCCGAACCGCCGCCATCATCCCCGGCTTCACGGCCGTTCGGCTTCGGCAGCAAATGACCCGGTTGCCCTATGGATTTGCCCGCCGCCACGGGGTACTGGCCCTGGACGAGCGGCCCGAGTATATCGAAGTGGCCTGCCGCGTGGATGCCAGCCTGCATAGTCTGATCGAACTGCGCCGCTTTCTCGACCGGCCGCTGCAACTGCGCGAGGTCGACCAGGTCGAGTTCGAGACTCTGCTGCAGCGGCACTATCAGAGTGACGACGCCGGCGACGACAGCATGATGGCCGAACTGGACGCCGAGTTCGATCTGGCCGCCGCCGCCGATGCCCTGCCGGAACCGGAGGATCTGCTGGAAAGCGTCGACGAGGCGCCGATCATCCGGCTGCTGAACGCGCTGCTGACCCGGGCGGTCAAGGAAAACGCCTCCGACATCCATATCGAACCCTACGAGCACCGGCTGGTGATCAGGCTGCGCGTGGACGGCGTGCTGCGCGAGGTGCTGACCCCGCCGCGCGCCATCGGCCCGCTGCTGGTGTCGCGGGTCAAGGTGCTGGCCAATCTCGACATCGCCGAGAAGCGCTTGCCCCAGGACGGGCGGATTTCGCTCAAGGTCGCCGGTCGGCCGGTCGATGTGCGGGTCGCCACCCTGCCGGCCGGGCATGGCGAGCGCGCCGTGCTGCGGCTGCTGGACAAGAGCGTCGGCCGGCTGGATCTGATCCAGCTGGGCATGAACGAGACCGACCGCGAGCGGCTGCTGCGGCTGTTGTGGCGACCGCACGGCATCCTGTTGGTCACCGG
>CAYMHN010000249.1:0-5751 GCA_964390235.1 uncultured Candidatus Competibacteraceae bacterium | reverse complement strand
TCGCGCGCAATGAATGGTATCGCGAAGGCCGTGTGCCGCTGCATACGCTGCGCGCCGATATCGACTACGGTTTCGCCGAAGCCCGCACGACCTATGGTGTGATCGGCATCAAGGTATGGGTTTTCAAGGGCGAGGTCTTCACTCTGGATAAACGTAAGAGCGAAAGCAAGCCGGCCGAAAAGACCGCCGCCGCCGGTTGACCAGACCGGCACCGCGAACTCCGCGCTGAAAGCGGCCGCGGAGTTTTTTCGCCGATAGAGGAACGATCATGTTACAGCCGAAAAGAACCAAATTTCGCAAGCAGCACAAGGGGCGTAATCGCGGGATCGCGACCAGCGGCAACAAGGTCAGTTTCGGCGAATACGGTTTGAAGGCGACCACGCGAGGCCGCATCACCGCCCGGCAGATCGAAGCGGCCAGGCGAGCCATCAACCGCCATATCAAGCGGGGTGGCAAGGTGTGGATCCGGATCTTCCCGGACAAGCCGATTACCGAAAAGCCGCTAGAAGTGCGCATGGGCAGCGGCAAGGGCAATGTCGAGTACTGGGTGGCCAAGGTGCAACCCGGCAGTGTGCTATACGAAATGGAAGGGGTGCCCGAGAGTGTGGCACGTGAAGCGTTTCGACTGGCGGCGGCCAAGCTGCCGGTCAAGACAGTGTTCGTGAATCGGACGGTGATGTGATGAAAGCCAGCGAGTTGCGTCAAAAAAGTGTCGAGGATCTCAGGAAGGAGCGGCTGGACCTGTTGCGTGAGCAGTTCAACCTGCGCATGCAGAAAGCGACCGGCCAGCTGAGCAAGCCGCACCTGGTCAAGCGGGTCCGGCGCAGCATCGCGCGCATCAATATGCTGTTGTCCGAGAAGGGAGGTCAGCAATGAGCAGTGAACAGAAGGTCACCCATACCGTGACCGGTCGCGTCACCAGCAGCAAGCCCGACAAGACCATAACGGTGGCCGTGGAGCGTCTGGTCAGCCATCCGCTGTACGGCAAATATGTCCGTCGTACCAGCAAACTTCACGCCCACGACGAGAACAACGAGTGTCGCGAGGGCGATGTGGTCATCATCGAGCCCTGCCGGCCCTTGTCCAAGACCAAGTCATGGCGTTTGGTCAAGATCGTCGAGCAGGCATAGGCGGACATGCGGGCCGACTCCCGGAATGACCGGTTTCACGAGCACAAGTCATAGGTTGAAGCATGATTCAGATGCAAACGGTTTTAGACGTGGCCGACAACAGCGGTGCGCGTCGCTTGATGTGTATCAAGGTGCTGGGAGGCTCTCACCGCCGCTACGCCAAGATCGGTGACGTGATCAAGGTCAGCGTGAAGGAAGCCATACCGCGTGGTCGCGTCAAGAAAGGCGAGGTCTACAACGCCGTGGTGGTGCGTACCCGCAAGGGTGTGCGCCGCAATGACGGTTCGCTGATCCGCTTCGACGGCAACGCCGCGGTGCTGCTCAACAACAAGCTTGAGCCCATCGGTACCCGGATTTTCGGCCCGGTGACCCGTGAACTGCGTACCGAGCGGTTCATGAAGATCATTTCACTGGCGCCGGAAGTGCTGTAAGGAGATCGAGCAATGCGCAGAATTCGCAGAGGTGACGAGGTCATCGTCATCGCCGGCAAGGACAAGGGACGGCGCGGCAATATCGTCCGGATCGTCGATGAGCAGCGGGTGATCGTCGAGGGCGTCAACCTGATCAAGCGTCATACCCGTCCCAACCCGACCCGCAATCAACCGGGCGGCATCATCGAGAAGGAAGCGGCGATCCACGTTTCCAACGTGATGCTGTACAACCCGATGTCCGCCAAGGGCGACCGGGTGGGTTTCAAGACCCTGGATGATGGGCGCAAGGTGCGTTACTTCAAATCCAATAATGAAGTTGTAGATGGCTAGGATTGTGACCATGTCGAGACTGCAAGACTATTATCGCAGCACGGTGATGCCCCAACTGCAACAGCAGTTGGGCTACAGAAACGTCATGGAAGTGCCGCGCATCAGCAAGATCACCCTCAATATGGGGGTTGGCGAGGCCGTGGCCGATCGCAAGATCATGGATAACGCGGTGCGCGATCTTACCCAGATCGCCGGTCAGAAGCCGATCGTCAACAATGCGCGCAAGTCGGTGGCCGGTTTCAAGATCCGTGAAGGCTGGCCGGTCGGCTGCAAGGTGACCCTGCGGCGCGCCCGCATGTATGAATTCCTGGATCGACTGATCAGTGTCGCCATTCCGCGAACCCGGGATTTTCGGGGCCTGAGCCCGCGTGCCTTCGACGGTCGCGGCAACTACAGCATGGGTGTGCGCGAGCAGATCATCTTTCCGGAAATCGATTACGATCAGATCGACGCGCTGCGCGGGCTGGACATCACCATCACCACGACGGCCAAAACCGACGAGGAAGGACGTGCTCTACTGAGCGCCTTCCAGTTTCCGTTCCGCAGTTAAAGGATTCGACATGGCCAAGAAATGCATGCTCAATCGCGAGCTCAAGCGCAAGCAGATCGCACTGAAGTTTTCGGTCAGGCGGACCGAACTCAAGGAGACCATCCGCATGGCCTCGTCCGAGGAAGAACGGCAGCAGGCGCAGCACAAATTGCAGTCCCTGCCGCGCGACGCCAGCCCGACGCGCGGACAACGGCGCTGCCGGGTCACCGGCAGGCCGCACGGCGTCTATCGCAAGTTCGGTCTGGGGCGCAACAAGCTGCGTGAAACCGCCATGCGCGGGGACATTCCGGGCCTGCGCAAGGCCAGCTGGTAATCAAACATTCAATGCGGGGATATCGCTACTTATGAGTATGACTGATCCCATTGCCGACATGCTGACGCGGATTCGCAACGGTCAGGCCGTCGCCAAGGCCAAAGTCGGCATGCCGTCGTCCAAGCTGAAGCTGGCGATCGCCAAGACGCTCAAGGACGAAGGCTATATCAAGGACTTCCAGGTGTCCGGCGATGCCGTCAAGCCTGAACTGACCATCGAACTCAAATACTTCGAGGGCCGCCCGGTGATCGAACTGATCCAGCGTGTCAGCCGGCCAGGTCTGCGCATCTTCAAGGGCAAGGACGAGCTACCGAGGGTCCGCGGCGGCCTGGGCGTGGCCATCGTCTCGACTTCGCGCGGGGTCATGAGCGACCGCGCGGCACGCGCTGCCGGACAAGGCGGCGAAGTGCTGTGCATTGTGGCCTGAGGAGAACGAATCATGTCACGAGTTGCCAAACAACCGATCAGCCTGCCGAAAGGCGTGGATGTCGCCATCGATGGCCGGGATGTCACCGTCAAGGGCGGCAAGGGTTCGCTGAGCCTGGTGCTGCATCCCAGCGTGACCCTGGAACAGCGGGACGGCGTGCTGCAAGTGCAAGCGCAGTCCGAAGCCGGTGAGCATCGCGCCCTGGCGGGTACCATGCGTGCCCTGGTCAACAATATGGTGACCGGAGTCAGCCAGGGTTTCGAACGCCGCCTGCAACTGGTCGGGGTCGGTTACCGGGCGCAGGCCCAGGGCAATACCCTGAATCTGACCCTGGGGTTTTCCCACCCGGTGGAGTTCACCATCCCCGAGGGGGTGAGCGTGGAAACGCCTACCCAGACCGAGATCGTGGTGCGCGGGGCGGACAAGCAGCAAGTGGGTGCGGTATCGGCCAAGATCCGTTCCTTCCGCCCGCCCGAGCCCTACAAGGGCAAAGGGGTGCGCTACTCCGATGAGAAGATCAGCTTGAAAGAGGCCAAGAAGAAGTGAGCCTTATGGACAAGAAAGCAGCACGTTTGCGCCGCGGCCTGCGGGCGCGCGCCAAGATCCGCGAACTGGGGATGCACCGCCTGTGCGTGTTTCGTACCCCGCGCCATATTTACGCGCAACTACTGGATCCAACCGGTGCTCGGGTGCTGGCTGCGGCCTCGACGCTGGAGTCCGGTATCCGGGGAGCCCTGAAATCCACGGGCAATATCGATGCCGCCCAGGCCGTTGGCAAGGCGATCGCCGAGAAGGCCAGGACCGCGGGTATCGAGCAAGTGGCGTTCGACCGGTCCGGTTTCAAATATCACGGTCGAGTCAAGGCGCTGGCCGATGCCGCGCGTGAACATGGCCTGAAGTTCTGAGCAAGGTATAGAGATGGCGACGAACTGCAGGAAAAGCTGATCACGGTCAACCGCGTGGCCAAGGTGGTCAAGGGTGGCCGCCAGTTCGGCTTTACCGCGCTGACCGTGGTGGGCGACGGCCAGGGCAGGGTGGGCCTCGGCTATGGCAAGGCGCGTGAAGTCCCGATCGCGATCCAGAAAGCCATGGAAAAAGCCCGTCGCAATATGTACCGGGTGGCCATGAACGGGACTACCCTGCATTACCCGACGATCGGTCGGCATGGTGCCGCCAAGGTATTCATGCAGCCTGCCTCGGAAGGTACCGGCATCATCGCCGGGGGAGCGATGCGCGCGGTGTTCGAGGTGCTGGGGGTCAAGGACGTGTTGGCCAAGTGCATCGGTTCGCGCAATCCCATCAATGTGGTCCGGGCCACCATCAATGCCCTGACCCACATCGATTCGCCCGACTATGTCGCCGCCAAGCGGGGCAAGTCGGTGGACGAGATCCGGGGGTAGACCATGACCGATAACCAGCTCAAGGTCACCCTGATCAAAAGCCTCAATGGCCGACTCCAGTCTCACAAGGACTGCGTGCGCGGTCTGGGGTTGCGCCGCATGCATCACACGGTCACCGTGATCGACACCCCGGAGAACCGGGGCATGATCAACAAAGTGGCTTATCTACTGAAAGTCGAAGGTGTCTGATGCGACTCAATACGATCAAGCCCGCCGAGGGCAGCCGTTCCAAGCCCAAGCGGGTCGGACGCGGTATCGGTTCCGGCCTGGGCAAGACCTGTGGCCGCGGCCACAAGGGACAGAAAGCGCGTGCCGGTGGCTTCCACAAGGTCGGTTTCGAGGGTGGTCAGATGCCCTTGCAGCGGCGCCTGCCCAAGCGCGGCTTCCGCTCGCCCCTGGCCCTGATCACCGCCGAGGTCCGGCTGCATGAGCTGACCGGGCTGGACGCCGAGATCATCGATGTGGCCGTCCTGCGGCAGGCCAATCTGATCTCCGGGGCGATCAAGCGGGTCAAGGTCATCGCCTCGGGCGAGATCGGCAAGCCGGTCACGTTGCGGGGACTGGGAGTGACCAAGGGCGCTCGCGCGGCGATAGAAGCGGCCGGCGGTCAAATTCTCGAGCAGTGAACAGGTAGTTTCCCATGGCTTCAGCCTTGCCCAAGCTCGGCAAGATGACGGAACTGCGGCAGCGGTTGTTATTTCTGCTGGGTGCCATCGTCGTCTTCCGCATCGGTACTTTCATCCCCGTGCCGGGCATCCGTCCCGACGTGATGGCCGAGCTGTTCGAGCAACAGCGCGGCACGATACTCGACATGTTCAACATGTTCTCGGGCGGGGCGCTGGAGCGGCTGAGTATCATGGCGCTGGGCATCATGCCGTATATCTCCTCCGCCATCATCATGCAGCTGATGTCGCATGTGGTGCCTTCCATGCAGCAGCTGCGCAAGGAAGGCAATTCCGGGCGGCGCAAGATCACCCAGTACACGCGTTACCTGACGGTGTGCCTGGCCACCTTCCAGGCCATCGGCGTCAGCATCGCCCTGCAGGCCCAGGTGGTCGGAGGCCAGCCGGTGGTCGCCATCACCGGACTGCCGTTCGTCATTACCGCCGTGGTCTCGCTGGTCACCGGCACCATGTTCCTGATGTGGCTGGGCGAGCAGGTCACCGAGCG
>CAYMHN010000248.1:0-5755 GCA_964390235.1 uncultured Candidatus Competibacteraceae bacterium | reverse complement strand
GCGGGGTTCAATCACTACTTCGAGCGGGATCTCGACGCCAGAATGCGGCGTACCCGCAAGCGGCCCTTCGTGACCGGACGGTGCAGCGCCTCGCTGGGCTGGCCGATCGGTTTCGCGGCCCTGATGGCGGCGGGCGGTCTGCTGGCGACCTGGCGCTTCGGTCCGGAATCCGGTCTGTGGATCCTGGCCGGCGCCCTGACCTATGGCGTGGTATACACGCTATGGCTGAAACGGCGCACCCACTGGAACATCGTCATCGGTGGCCTGGCCGGCAGCTGGGCGGTGCTGGGCGGGGCGGCGGCGTTCGCCGACGGCTATTCCGCAACGGTGATCCTGCTGGCCGTGGTGCTGTTCCTGTGGACGCCCTCGCATTTCTGGAGCCTGGCCATCGCCCTGCCCGAGGACTACCGGCGGGCCGGCGTGCCGATGCTGCCGGTGGTCTACGGTCCCGAGGTCGCGGCCCGCTGGATCCTGGTCAACAGCCTGGCCCTGGTCGCCGGTAGCCTGGCGCTGGCGGCGCTGGTCGCCCATCCCTTGCTGTGGCTGGGGACGCTGCTGGGTGGTGGGTATCTGCTGCTGACCAACTGGCGGATGTACCGCAATCCGGCACCGGCCGAGGCGATGCGCGCGTTCCGTGCCTCGCTGATCCAGCTGGGCATACTGCTGGCGCCGCTGTTCACCGCTTACGGAGTCGTATGAACCGGCCACCCTGGCTACCCGGTGGGCACCTCTGGTGTGCCGTGCTCCTGTGCGTCGCTGTTTTCATGAGCGGCGCGCAGGCGGCGGACAGTGCCCAGCGCGCCATCGAACGGAGCCAGGCGGCGCTGGGCAACCGGGTCAGCGACCTGGTGTTCACCGATACCACCGGCCAGCCACGCCGGCTGGTGGATTTCCAGGGCCGACCGGTAGCGCTGAGCCTGGTGTTCACCGCCTGCGCGCATTCGTGCAGCGTGACCACGCAATACATCAACCGGGTCGCGCAGATCGCCCGCAATGCGCTGGGGTCGGACAGTTTCACTCTGCTCACCATCGGTTTCGATACCCCGGTGGACACCCCCGATGCCATGCGCGTCTACGCCGCCCGGCATGGGGTCAGCGATCCCGACTGGCTGTTCCTCAGCAGCGACGACACCAGCGCCATGGCTCGACTGATGGAGGAGGTCGGTTTCTACTACGAACCCTCGCCGCGCGGCTTCGATCATACGGTGCAGCTGACCCTGCTCGACCGTTCCGGGCGGGTGTATCGCCAGATTTACGGAGAATATTTTCCCACCCCGGCGCTGGTCGAGCCGCTGAAGGCGCTGGTCCTGGGCCAGCCCGCGCCGGATGATGGCGTGATGACCCGGATCGGCAACCGGGTCCGGCTGTTCTGTACCGTCTACGACGCCCAGGCCGACCGCTACTATTTCGATTACTCCCTGTTCGCGGGGATCTTCATCGGCGTCGTGATCCTCGGTGGCACCATGATCTGGCTGGGCATGGAAATACGGGCGGGCCGGCGGCGGAGTCGATCGGCATGAGCGCCGTGGGCAGGCAAGGTTCTTCGGGCAATCCGCTGACCCGGGTGGAGGCCTGGTTCTCGGCCCTGTACGGTTCCGAGTACAACCCGTTTCACCATCTGGGCGCGCTGGCCGTCTACTTTTTCTGGATCGCCCTGGTCACGGGGTTGTACCTGTTCATCTTCTACGAAACCAGCCTCAGTGGTGCCTGGCTCTCGGTGGAGCGGATCACCCACGAGCAATGGTTCGCGGGCGGGATCATGCGCAGCCTGCACCGCTACGCCTCCGCCGCCGCCGTGGCCTGCATGGTCCTGCATCTGGTGCGCGAATTCCTGCGCGGCCGGTTCCGGGGGCCGCGCTGGTTTTCCTGGTTCACCGGCATTCCGCTGGTCTGGATCGTGATCATCTTCGGCATTTCCGGGTACTGGATGGTCTGGGACGAACTGGCCCAGTACGTGGCCGTGTCCACCGCTCGGCTGCTGGACTCGCTGCCGATCTTCTCGGATCCCATGAGCCGCAATTTCCTCACCAGCGAAAGCGTCAGCAATCGTTTCTTCACCCTGGTCGCCTTCATCCATCTGGTCGGCCTGCCCATCGTTCTGGTGCTGGGCATCTGGTTTCATCTGCTACGCATCCGCCTGCCCCGGATCAACCCTCCGCGCGCGCTGATGGCCGGCAGCCTGGGTGCCTTGTTGCTGCTGTCCCTGATCGCGCCCGCGCTCAGTCATCCGCCGGCGGACCTCGACCGCATACCGCAGACGCTGAACATCGACTGGTTTTATCTGGCCGTTTATCCATTGCTGTCGGTGACCTCGGAAGGGGTGGTCTGGGGCAGCGTGGTCGGTGCCAGCTTGCTGCTGTCCGCCCTGCCGTGGTTGCTGTCGGTGCCCAAGCCGGCCGTCGCCGAGGTGCATCTGCCGGATTGCACCGGCTGCGGTTACTGCGCCGAGGACTGCCCCTACGGCGCGATCGACATGGTGGCGCGCACCGACCAGCGCAACTTCGAACTGCAAGCGCAAGTGGATCCCTCGCTGTGCGTGGCCTGCGGGATCTGTACCGGCTCCTGCCCGTCCTCGTCTCCATTCCGGCGCCAGGATCCACTGACCACCGGCATCGATCTGCCCGATCTTTCCATGGACCTGCTCAAGCACGGTCTGAAGACCGCCGCCTCCGATGGGCGTCCGCCGGTGCTGGTGGTCGGCTGTGATCGCGGCGTGGCCGTCGGCCGTATCCAGGAGTCCGGCGTCACCGCCCTGAGCCTGCCATGCACCGGCATGCTGCCGCCGGCGGCCATCGACTACGCCTTGCGTTCGGCGGGTTTCGCCGGTGTGGTGATCACCGGTTGCGATGCCGGCGATTGCTATCATCGTTTCGGCGACCGCTGGACCCGCGAGCGTATCGCCCGGGAACGTCCGCCCTCGCTGCGTGCCAGGGTTCCCCGCGAGCAGCTGCGGGTCCACTGGCTCAAGCCCAACCAAGACGCGCGCTTGAGCGGCGAGATCGATGCCTTCCGCAAGCAGCTGGGTGGCGAGGAGGGCGGACCATGAACCTGCCGCGGCTGCTGGGCCAAGGTCTGGCCTGGCTCGCGTTCGCGGCCCTGGTCGGCGTATTCACTCAGTGGCCCTGGTTCTCGCAGCTGCCCCCGGATCACGGTGAGTTCAAGCTCAGCCTGGCGCATCTGACCGAGCGGGTTGGGCCCTGCACCACGCTCAGTCCGGAGGAACTGCAAAACCTGCCGCCGAATATGCGGATGCCGGAGCAATGTCCCCGCGAGCGGGTGCCGGCGGTCATCGAACTGACGGTGGATGATCAAACCCTGCTGCATCGCGCGGTCCGGCCGGCTGGCCTGTTCAGTGGAGGACGGGTCTATCTGGTCGAGTCCTGGATGCTGCCCGCCGGCAGCTATCGCCTGCACCTGCGGCTGCGGGACAGTCCGCGCGAGGAGGGCTTCGACAAGGAGCAGGTACTCGATCTGCACCTGGCCCGGGGCGCCTCGGTGCTGCTGGAAGTCGGCGATGGCGAAGCCCGGCTGATCAATATGACTGGCGAGCGACCGACATGAACCTCACGCATTATCAACTCCCGATACCCGAGGACGGTCGGCGCACGCTGGCCGCCGCCTGGCTGTTGCTGGGCTGTGTCGCGCTGCTGCTGTCCGGTCTGTTCGTGCTGCTGATCGTGCTGTCGCGCACCCCCGGCCTGGAAGCGCTGTTCCCCTTGCAGAACTTCTTCCACCTGGCCATCGTCGCCCATGTGGATTTCTCGGTGCTGGTCTGGTTTTCCGCCTGCGCCGCCGTGTTCTGGACCCTGGCTACCCGTGCCCGCGCCCTGGCGTTGGCCTGGACCGCCCTGGGCACGGTGCTCGGCGGCACGCTGCTGATGGCCTTGGCGCCGTTCCAGGCGGGCGAGGCGATCATGAGCAACTATGTGCCGGTGCTGGACAACCGGATGTTCCTCGGCGGCTTGTCGGTGTTCGCGGTCGGCGTGGTGGCGATGGCCCTGCGCTCCCTGCTGCATCCGCTGCCCGCCGGTGCCCGGCTGGTTCCGGGCGGGGTGCTGCGCTTCGGCATCCACACCTCGGTGGTCGCCATGCTGCTGGCCGCCGGTGCCCTGGGCTGGTCGCTGGCGACCATCCCCGCCTATCTGCAAGGGGGGCATTATTTCGAGGTGCTGTTCTGGGGTGGCGGGCATGTGCTGCAATTCGCCTGGGTGCAGTTGATGCTGGTGAGCTGGCTGTGGCTGGCCGGGGTCAGCGGTATCCGCATGCCCTTGACGCCACGGCTGGTGATGCTGCTGTTGCTCATCGGGTTGTTGCCGGCGTTTCTGTCGGTCTGGGCCTATCTGATGTACGAGGTGGCCGGGCCTCAGCACCGGCAGTTCTTCATCTGGCTGATGGCGGCGGCCGGTGGCCTGGCCGCCGGGCCCATAGGCATCGCCCTGCTGCTGGGCTGGTGGCGTAGCCAGCCGGTGTCGGATCCCACCACCCGCGGTCTGCGCGCCGCGCTGCTGTTTTCCATCGCCTTGTTCGGCGCCGGCGGTGCTCTGGGGTTTCTGATCGACGCCAGCAATACCCTGGTGCCGGCCCATTACCATGGGTGCATCGTCGGCATCACCCTGGCCTTCATGGCCGTCGCCCTGCATCTGTTGCCACGGCTGGGCTTCGTACCGGCCAGCCCGCGCCTGGTGCTGACCCTGCCCTGGCTGTACGGTATCGGACAGCTGATGCATGTAGCTGGCTTGGCATTTTCCGGCGGCCACGGCGTGCAGCGCAAGACCGCCGGGGCTGATCAGGGCCTGGAAAGCCTGAGCCAGATCGCCGGCATGGCGGTGATGGGGGTAGGGGGGTTGATCGCCATTGCCGGCGGGGTGCTGTTCCTGGTGGCGGTGGCCGGTTCGCTGCGCCGGCGTGCCAGTACCGGCCTGCACCAGCTGGCATAGGTAACCGGGGTCGCTGAAATGTTCGAGATCCTGCTGTTCGGTCTGCTCGCGGTGCTGATCTACCTGATCGCGCATGTGACCGTCACCCGGCTCGAACAGTGGGTCGGGAAACCGCTGGGTGTATGGCGTACCCTGGCGTTCTTCGGTGTGTTTTTCGTCCTGCTGCTGGGCGCCATGGAGCTGATCCCGTGGTTGCTCGGCAGTGGCGGAGGTAGTGAATCATGATCGACGATCTGTCCGTATTTCTGGAACGCGCGGTGCAGTTGGAAGCCGAGGCCGCCGAGGGGTATGACAAGCTTGCGGCCATCATGGACGAACTCGGCAACGAGGAAGTCGCGGCACTGTTCAGGAAGTTCGCGGAGTTCTCCCGCCTGCACCTGAAGGATGTCGAGGAAAGACTCCATCAGGCGGTCGGCGATCAGCCACCGAACAATTCCGGCGAGAATGAATTCCAGTGGCCCGACGGCACCAGCCCCGAGGACCCGCAAGCCGCGCTCAAGAACCCCGACCATTTCACCCCGCGCAAGGCCCTGGAACTGGCGCTCGACACCGAACGGCGAGCCTGTGATTTCTACGCCGCGGTGGCCGGTCAGACCCGTTCCGAGGAAGTCCAGGAACTGGCCCAGGCCTTCGCCGAGGAAGAGGCTGAGCACGCCGATCATCTGCGGCGCTGGTTGCAACGCATGGACAATAACGGTTGAAGCATCGATCGAGCCGGGTATGGGTTCGGGGGTGAAATAAAGCCGCCGATGGTTTAAGGTCACCGGGGAACGCTGACGACGGCATTGCGCCGGGAGGTTCACCATGGCTTATCAGCA
>CAYMHN010000247.1:0-5769 GCA_964390235.1 uncultured Candidatus Competibacteraceae bacterium | reverse complement strand
GGAGCGGTTCGGGGCGGCGATGGTGTGAGTGAGCCAAGATCCAGTTCGTTCGACGCTCCGAATATTACTCCTTATGCCTCGCCAATCTGAATCTTGCTGCCGAGTCCTGGTGTTGTGATCTTCATCGGTGGTGGAAAGGCACGCCCGGCATCTGCATACATGTCTGCGGCGGTGCGGATCGTATCGATGGCAAGTTCATAAGCCTCCCGCCAAGTATCACCATACTCGGTCAAATCAGGCAGTTGGCTCACGGTCGCAACATGATAAGGAATGCCTTCGATGACTTCCTTTTTGATGCGAATATCGTAAAGATAAGGATTGATTTTCATCACTTTCCCGGAATGTTTGATGGCAGCAGGATAACAGGTCCGCTCGGGTGAATCCCTATGCAATCTCGCTTTGCATCGTGCCAACGGTCGAACAGGGGTTGGATCGATGGCAGTTCCGACAGGGATCGGGATTGCAAGCCGAGTCGCTTCATGAAGTGCTGTCTGGCCCTGCGTCCGTCGAACAGGGATGTGGACTGATCGAGACGGGAGTAGATCGACAGCGTCATGCCCTGGCCTATCTGCGGTCGATACAGTTTTGATGTTGCGGTTTCCCTGCGAGGGACCGCCAGGTAGGCGCAGTACTTCGAAGGTGCGAACAGGCGGATGACGGGATCGAACAAGAAATAGGTGACGATACGTTTCCCCCATGCAGACCTCCCGGCTTCGGTGGCTGTCTCGTCGTTCCAGCGGTGCAGGTTGAGAACGGCTTCCAGCACGTTACCGGTAAAAAAGAGCTTGAATCCCTCGTGTTCCTGTAGCGCTTCGGAAATCACCAGCGCCCGTTCGATCTCCGGCGCTACATCGAGCCCGTTCTGGCGCAGCTGGTGATAAGAAAGGTGGTTGATTCGCTTGATTTCCGAGGGCGGATACTGCGGCAGCAGAATGGTTTGGAAAGCGTTCATGCCGAGCCGGCGCATGAGCTGCACCGTGTTGGCGGCCAGATTCGCCCGACCTCGCACCACATGAGGACTTACCATGGCCACGAAGGCATCGGTTTCGGGCTGTGGATAAAACAGGTGCGAGGTCGCGAATTTGGCATGATTTGCCACGGGATCGGCGCGGCTGACCTCGAACTCAATCCAGAGCCGGCGCCTGCCGTCGTCGCGCGTCATGACCACATCCGCCCGGGGTGAATAGCCCAACAGTTCCCGCATCTGTTCGGGGAGCAAATTGACCTCGCGCGCCACCGTCCAGCCCTTGGGACACGTAGCCTCGAATTGATCCTGGAGAAATCGGGTCAGTGTGCCGCTCATCGGACTTCGGTTCAGGCCAGCAACATGAAGCCTACATCTTCCGGTAGGCTGTTCATGGGTGCATCCACCACCTTATTCACTCACCTTCAACGGATTGAAATCGACATCGTAATCATAGGTATCGATGCCCTCGTGGCGCTTGAGCGCGCCGACCACCCAGTAGGTCAGCGGGGTCGCCAGGGCTTCGTAGGTCGATTTGACCAGCCATTGCAGCACCACGGCGCCGAGCAGCACCTCGATCGGCATGACGCCGGCGAAGGCGATGGTCATGAATACCATCGAATCCAGCCCTTGGCCGACCAGGGTCGAGCCGATGGTGCGGGTCCACAGCCAGCGCCCGCGGGTGAGGATCTTCATCCGCGCCATGATGTAGGCGTTGGCGAACTCGCCGACCAGATAGGCGGCGAACGAGGCCAGCAGCAGGCGCGGGGCGAAGCCCAGGATGCGCTCGTAGGCGTCCTGACCGTCCCAGAACGAGGCCGGCGGCAGGGCGATGGCGGCCACGATTACCAGCACCACGACCAGATTGGCCGCGAACCCCAGCCAGATCACCTGCCGCGCCCGGCGGTAGCCGTAGACCTCGGTCAGCACGTCGCCGATGATGTAGCTGATCGGAAAGATGATGGTGCCGGCCGGCAGCACCCAGCCCCGGACCTCGAACAGCTTGACGCTGATGATGTTGGAGACGATCAGGGCGGTCACGAAGGCGACCACCAGCAGCAGGAAGGCGATCGAGAGATTGTGGCGTTGCGACGTCGTCGGGTTCACGGGGCGATCCTGAATGGGCTGCCGGAAGTGTACCCAATCCGCCGCGGCCGGTCATGGGGTCGATCTTTCCCGGAGGAAGTCGAGCCGAGGCAGAGGCTCACTCGGGGCCAGTCAACCACCGCATGGCCTCTGCTGGCGTCAGGATATCTACCTGCGACTCCGGCGGGAAATGGCGCGTGTTGCCGGTGATCACCGGGCAACTCGCCAAGCGCGCCACGGCGACGAAGACAGCGTCGTCGGGGTCCGGGAACCGCGCCTTGTCGATAGGATCGGGTTCGACGATCAGTGCCAGTGCCTCGAAGGGATGGAGAATCCGTTCGACCAATCCGGTTGAAAAGCCGAAGTGCGGCCGCGCGAGCACTTCGGCGTATTCGGTCAGGATCGCCCGGCTGACGACGGGTTCCAGCAGTCCATCGGCGACCGCGTCCAGCAGTCGGCCGGGTGGGCCTTGCGCATTCAGGGCGCCGGAAACGAGAACGTTGGTATCAAGAACCGCTCGGCGCATCCTGGCGACGTTCTCTGCGTGCTGCGGCGACTTCGGCGTCGATCTCTTCCATGCTCATCCGGCCGAGGTCCTGCTTCCGGGCAAGCTGGCGGGATTGCCGCAGCGCCGAGCGGAGCTTTGCACCTCGCAGGGCACGCAGCTTTTCCTCGACTTCCGAGGATTCCGTGTAGACCAGCAACGCGAAGGGCTTGCCGTTGCGGGTGATGACGATGTCCTCGCCGGCTTCGAGCTTCTCCCAGATCTTGGCCGACTCGGCGCGTAGTTCCCGGACTGTAGCGAAATCCATGGCCTGAACCTGTGCACGATTGAGTAGCTTATTGTAGCGCATTATTGTGCAAGGATTTCGACAATGACCGGCAGGGATCAAAGAGGACAGTTCAAACTCCCGCTCCCGTTTCCCGATCTTTCGGGCGACATGCCGCTGTTGCCCGTGCTGTTCCCTGGTCGGCATCTGCCTGCCGGACGAGGTGAATTACCTGCGCAGGAGTGTGGATAGTCCGCGACCTCTGGCAGTGGGGCATGACAATGTCGGCCCTGTCGATCGTGCATTTCGCACGGAATGTACGATTCGACTACAATCCTCGACCAACCGAGTCAAACGAGGAATTTCCGGTGACTACCGCGCCTGAGCAGCATGACAGCAGCTACCGCAACCTGAGCGCGACGGAGTTCAAGAACACCCTTGGACAAGTGCTGGAACGGGTCCTGCGGGGCGAACGGGTCCGGATCACGAAACATGGCCGCGGGAGCGAGCGGGTGGTGATGATCCGCGAGTCCGACCTGACCGCGCTCGAAGCTCGGGCGGTGTCCCCGCTGGATGCGCTCCGGGCCGAGTTCGAGCAACTGCTGGAGGACATGCAGTCGTCGACTGCTCGCAAGTCTGTATCGAGCGTTGGCACCGCGCGCATGGAAGAACTGGGCGCGGCCGCGGTGAAAGGCCGCGTGGAGCGTGGCTAGACGCATCCCGAGGATCACCGTTCTGGCGGGTGCGAACGGCGCCCGCAAGAGCAGTATCATCGGCGAGTTCATCCGCGCGCGCGGCGTCTACTACAACCTGTTCTGGTTTAATTGATATCAATGCCCGTCCCGAAGCACCTTGATCGCGGCCTACTCGCGCACCATCGAGGTACTACTGCGCGTCCTGCTCGCCCTCTGTCAGGGAAGTCGGCGTTGTGCCAGACTTGGCTACGGAGAGCATAAAGTAGCTCCCTCTTGACATCCTCCCCTCCCTGAAGGGAGGGGTTTCTCTCGGAGAAGCCTGATGAACGAGAACGAGTTGCTGACTCGCATTACCGTCAATCCGGAAATTTTCGGCGGCAAACCGATCATTCGCGGACGACGACTGGCCGTAGAGCATGTGCTCGGCATGTTGGCTGCCGGCGATAGCGTTGAGACCATCCTGGAAGGTTACCCTTGGCTCGAACGCGAGGACGTGTTGGCCTGTCTGGCCTATGCCCATCGCTTGGTCGGGCATGAACGAGTTGAGCCGCTGATCAACGTCCCGTGGTTAGCTTTCGCCCCCGCTGAATGACAGTCCCGATTATTCAGCGGGGGCTGGTACCATAGCGAATCAATACGCCGGCGCCGCGTCCTCGTACTGCAACCCCTTGCTCGCGGCCTGCTCGCGTACCGCCGAGTAGATCTTGTGGTCCAGGGATTCCTCGGCGCCGCCCAGCGCCTCGACCTGGTCGCGCAGATAGCCGGCGCGTTGCTCGACCAGTTCGTTGATCTGGCGTTGCAATTCCTCGCGGCGTTGAGCGGTCTCGGCGATGAAGTCATCCCGCTCGGCCGGCGCCATGGCCTGTAGCGGTTCCGGCAGTTGGGTGCTGGGCAGCGCGTCCAGATCCATGCGCCCGCTGGCGACCTCTTCGACCAGTTCGCCGTCGCCCAGGAAGTTGCGCTGGCCGCCGACCGAGGCATTGAAGGCGGCGCGGCGGGCGCGCGATTCGGGCGAGGCGGCCACGTGCAGCTTATCGGCCGTCTCCAGCTTGCGCTCGCGTTCCGCGCGCTCGGCGTCGCTGCCGAAGTACAACCGGGTGCGGTCCAGGGCGGCGGACAGTTCGGCCAGCCGCTTGTCGAACGGCGTGGTGAGCGCGATCGCTCCGCCGGCCTGATCGACCTGGAAGTACTCGCCCGCGCCCAGACTGGCGATGGCCTGCCACTCGGCCGTGGTCCCCTGGTAGGTGCCGCACTGGATGGTGTTGACCACGATGCCGCGCTCGGCGGCCACCGCCAGGGTGACCGGATACTGGACATCGTTGGGATAGTGGCGGTGGGGCGGGGCGTCGCCGACCAGGAAGATCGTCCGGTAGGCTTGCGGGTCCGTGCTCCAGCCGATCCGGTGCACCGCGTCGTACAGGGCCTGGTTGACGCTCTCGGGCGTGTCGCCCCCGCCGGCGGCCTGCAACTCCATCAGCTTGGCGTACATGGCGTCCAGATCGGAGGACAGGTCCACGACCCGGGTCACGTATTCGTCGCCTCGGTCGCGGTAAGCCACCAGACCCATGCGCAGCTCGGGGGTGGGCTGGGCGGCGGCCATGCTGCTGGCGATCGACCAGATCTTCTCCTTGGCGGCCTCGATCATTCCGCCCATGGAGCCGGTGGTATCGAGCACGAACACCACTTCGATGAGTGGTCGCTCCTGGTGCTGCCCCGGTACCGGCAGCGCGACAGGGGGCGGCGTCTCCACGGCCCCCCGGGTGGTCGGGTAGTACAGCACGGTGGCGCCGGTGACGGCGAACAGGGTCAGGCCAATGAGGGTGGGTTTCAGGGTCGGTTTCATGGTCGGTCTCCCGAGGTTCACGATTTGGAGGAAAGATTGCGCAGCGCGTCCGCTGCCGTGCGGCTGGCCCGCCGGAAGCGGTCCTCGGACGGTTGCGTCTCGGTTGCGCGGGGAAAGCCGGGCGGTATCAGCACGAACAGCGCTTGGACCAGGAAGAAGCACCACAGGGCCAGGAACAGGCTGCCGGTCCGGTTCGTGGCCCACAGCGCGGCGGCATAGGCCAGGCCGGTCAGGCCCAGATCGAGCAGGGCGACCAGCGGGCCGGGGTGGTGGTACAGCGCGCGGATCAGCCACAGGCCGGCGGCATGGATCAGGGCGTAGAGCGCCAGGGACGGGTTCGCGACCCATAGCAGAGCCGCGCCGACCAGCCATAGCAGCTGGGTGATCACCCGACCGACCCGCTCGCGGCTG
>CAYMHN010000246.1:0-5803 GCA_964390235.1 uncultured Candidatus Competibacteraceae bacterium | reverse complement strand
CTACGGATACTACGGATACTGGTGCTCAATGCCCGATCATCCAGCGCCGGTCGGATTGCTGGTAGGATTTGGAGCCGGTCAGGCGCTCGACGGACGGGTTGCGCGGTGCAGGGTGATGATGATCGCAGCCGTGATGATGCGCGTGACCGCTGCTTGAACCAGCCCGGTCCAACTGGGCGCGGTTCATCACCGCTGGCGCGTCGGCGCTTTTCTCGTTGCGCTGATGGGCGATGCGGTTGTGCGGGTTCATGGTATTGAGAAACGGCGCGCTGAGCACCCGCCGGGCCGGGTCGGCGCAGACCGGGCACTCGGCCGGCGCCGCTGCCTGGCTCATGCGGTTCCAGGCGCTGAACAGCCCGCAATCATCGCAGTGATAATCATATAAAGGCATGGTGTGAGTCTCCTCGTGAGCAGGATCAACCGCCGGCGGCCGGTCCCATGACACCGTTGAGCAGCAGAAAGCCCGGCAGCCAGCCGGTCAGAATGCCCTGCGCCGAGGTGACATAACCGGTTATCCGGGTGATCGGCTTGCCCATCGCCAGCAGCAGGAAGAACATGAACCAGAGCACCGACCAGGCGGCCCAGCACAGGCCGAACCAGACGTCCCAGGTAGTCTGCGCGCCGCCCAGGGTCTGAAACGCGATCGGCAACACGGTGATCGACACGAACAGGCTGAACCAGCCCAGCCCGCGCCCATCGGCGCCGTTGTAGCGGTTGATCGCCACCCACAGATAGGTGAAGGTGAACAACAGGGTCAGCGCGGCGGCCTTGATCGAGCCGGCATCGGCCCCCGGGCCGAAAGCCGCGTTCAGCGCGACCAGCAGGGTAACGCCGCCGGCGAAGATGTTGATGATGCTGATTTCCTTGTCGCCGATATGACCCAGCAGCCATAGACCGTTGAGAAACAGCACGGCGCCGACATACAACAAGGCGAGTCCCAGTAACATGGCGATGTCCTTCCGGCAGGGACCGGGGCATGTCGCCCCGGTCGGGTTGCAAGAGATGGTGCGGTGCCGCGATCAGCTGGCGAAACTGACGTTGGCGCCGGAGACCTGCCGGGTGGGTCCCGAAGCATTCGGGCGGATGTCGAATTCGAAGATCGACGTGGGTATCGCCAGAGTGCAGCAGGCGTTGGGGATGTCGACGATGCCGGCGATATGGCCCTCCACCGGCGCCGTGCCGAGAATGGCGTAGGCCTGCTCGCCGGAGTAGCCGAACTTCTTCAGATACTCGATGGCGTTCAGGCAGGCCCGCCGGTAGGCGACATGGGCATCCATGTAGTATTGCTCGCCGGTATGCTCATCGACCGAAATCCCCTCGAACACGATGTAGTCGGAGAACTGCGGATCGATCCGACTGGGCATGAAGATCGGGTTGGTGATGCCGTATTTCTGCATGCCCCCCTTGATCACATCGACGCTGAGGTCGATGAAGCCGGCCATCTCGATGCCACCGCAGAAGGTGATCTCGCCATCGCCCTGCGACCAGTGGATATCACCCATGGACAGGCCGCCGCCCTTGACGTAGACCGGGAAGTAGATGCGCGAGCCGCGCGACAGGTTCTTGATATCGCAATTGCCGCCGTGCTCGCGCGGCGGCACCGTGCGCCAGGCTTCCTTGGCGGCGGCGGCTGCCGCCGCCGCATCCATCTGCCCCATCAGGGCGGTGTCGGCATAGGGGGGAGCGGCTAACGGCGGCACCCGGTCGGGATTGGTGGCGATCAACGCTGCTTCCCGCTTGTTGGCGGTTTCCAGCAGCTTGCGATCCGGCAGACAGCCGATCAGACCGGGGTGGATGATACCGGGCCAGCGCACGCCGGGTATGTGCCGGGAGGTAGTGTAGACCCCGTGGAAATCCCAGCAGGACTTGAACGCTTGCGGGAAATGCTCTACCAGGAAGCTGCCACCGTTCTCGCGGGCGAACACCGCGTTGAAGCCCCAGGGCGAATCGGGAATCGCCCCGACATCGAGCAGATCCACCACCAGCAGATCGCCCGGCTCGGCGCCTTCGACCCCGAACGGGCCACTGAGGTAATGAACCCTGCTGAGATCGACATCGCGGATGTCGTTGGCGGACTCGTTGTTCTCGATCTGACCTCCGGTCCAGTCGTAGGTCTCAACCCGGAATTCGTCACCGGGCTTGAACCACTGGATGATCGGGATATCGGGATGCCAGCGGTTGTGGGTCTTGAGATCCTGATCTTCGGGACGTTTGCCGATTTCCACACGAAATACGGTGTTTGTCATTGTGGCTACTCCTGCGTTGGGGGGTGTACACCGGAGCCGTGGACGGTGGCCCGGATTTGTTTGTACGCATGGTAGAAGAAGCAGCCGATCGGCGAATCACCCTCGTTGAATCGCGGTGCTCACCCGAACGATCATGGACACTCACCCATTTGGGTGAGGCGGAACTACCCCGAATGAGTCAGGCTAGGGTCGGTTCGGATCAAAAATAATCCGTGCAGACCCGGGCGTGCAGGTGCACCAGTTCGATCTGGCTGTGGGTATCGGTTTTCTGGAAGACCTGCTTGAGGTGACTGCGGGCGGTGTTTTCCGAGATCAGCATGCATTCGGCCGCCCGGTTCAGGCTGTAACCGGCCAGCAACAGGCCGGTGAGCCGGGCCTGGGCGCCGGTCAGCTGATAGGCCTGGGCGAAGGCGCAGTGCTCGACATCATGCAGCGCATCGGGCGATTTGATGACCAGCATCACCGTCTGTCGGTAAGCATCGGTTTCGGTGCAGAACAGGGGGCCGGCCGGGTGTACCGAGACCACGAGGGGATGGGAACGATGACCGTTGGACAGAGGCACGACCTTGATACCGTCGGTGGTCGGATCATGATCCGGATCGTGAGCCGCGATCCGGGCAACGGCCTCCAGCAGCGCCCGGTCCTCCATCCGATTGCCGGCGGCGATACGCGAACCCCGCAGTTGCAGACCGGCGGCGCTGTCGAGCAGATCCCGAGCCTTGTGACTGGCGAACAGCAGGCCACCCTCGCGATCCACCAGAAAGATGGCGGGCGCGAAGCCATCCACCACCGTCTGCAGCAGCTGATTGAGGCTGGTCAGATGCAGCAAGGTCCAATGGTTGTCCAGGGCCGGCGCGAGATGACCGAGCACTGCATGCAGAATCCGCTTTTCGCCATCGCCGAAAGCCGGTTGCCCGGGAGTCCGGTAGATTTCCAGATACAACGTGGATTCCTCGGTGCGGGTCAGCACCCCGCACAGCCGGTGATGCAGATCGTATTTCTTGAGAAACAGCTGGTAGAAATCGGTACGGATCAGTTCATCCTGGCGCAGCAGTTCCTCGCCGGTCATGACCCGGCCGCTGCGGTATTCCTGACTGGCGATGAACCAGGGGTTGCGGATCGCGTGCCGGGCGGCGTAGTCGTCGCGGAACTGCTCGTCCGGCGGGGTAATGGCCAGCTTGCTGCCCTGGCCGGTCAGGAAATGGTAGCGCCCCAGGGTGACCAGACGACCTTGCAGCAGTTCCCGTACGCCGGCCAGCACCTCGGCCCAGGCGTCGATCTTGCCCGTGGCCAGATGCAGGCGGCCGATGATCGCTTCCAGTTCCGGATTCAGGGTGGATACCATGGATGCACGCAGAGCATATCATCGGGTCGACGGAAGGCGTGTCCGCGACCGTTGCTGGTTATCTCCTCCGCCAGGGATGTGCAGGAAACCGCGCCAACGCGGGGCTGCAACGCCACCATACTACCCGGCTTTGCGGCGCCGCGCCATTCTGGTGCACGGTCCGGTATGTACCCTCCCGCAGCCATGCGGAGCGTATCGTGAGAAATTCAGGCCGGCAACCGGAACCGGGCAGGGAGAGTGTTCCCGCCAGCGCCGGTCTGCTGCATCGCAATCCCTTCGCCCTGATCCGGTTCAAGCGCAACTACCAGACCTGGGTCGCCAATGAAACCATGGAGGATTATGCGCTGCGCTATGCCGCGCGCTCGTATCGCCGCTGGCATCCCATGGTGCTGGCCAATACCGCGCTGGGCGGGATCTCGTTTCTGGCCCTGGAGGCCATCGGAGGCGCGATCACGCTGAGCTACGGTTTCCACAACGCGGTGACGGCGATTATCGTCGTCTCGCTGATCATCTTTTTGACCAATCTGCCGATCGCCTATTACTCCGCCCGCTATCACATCGACATCGATCTGCTGACCCGCGGCGCTGGTTTCGGTTACATCGGCTCGACCATCACCTCGCTGATCTACGCCTCGTTCACCTTCATCTTCTTCGCCCTGGAAGCCGCGATCATGGCCCAGGCGCTGCGTCTCTACTTCAACCTGCCGATCGTGATCGGCTATGTATTCTCCTCGTTGGTGATCATCCCCATCACCTTCTTCGGGGTGACGTTGATCACCCGCTTGCAGCTGTGGACCCAGCCGCCCTGGATCGTCCTGCTGGCCCTGCCGTTTCTGTTCATCCTCTACCAGGACCCGGGAGTCATCGGCGAGTGGACCGAGTTCACCGGCCGCTCGGATGGCGGCTTCGATCTGCTGCTGTTCGGCGCGGCCACCGGGGTGTTGTTCGCGCTGGTGGTGCAGATCGGCGAGCAGGTCGATTATCTGCGCTTTCTGCCCGATCTAAAGCCCGAGAATCGGCGCAGCTGGTGGCTGGCCATGGTGGCCGCCGGCCCTGGCTGGATCGGACTGGGCGGGCTGAAGATCATCGCCGGCAGCCTGCTGGCCTTCATCGGTATCCAGGCGGGCTTGAGCCATGCCGAGGCCATCGAACCGATCCGGATGTACATCGAGGCCTACAAATACGTCTTCGACAGCGATGAACTGGTGCTGGTCTTCGCCACGGTGTTCGTGATCCTGTCCCAGATCAAGATCAATGTGACCAATGCCTACGCTGGTTCCCTGGCCTGGTCGAACTTCTTCTCGCGGCTGGCGCATTACCATCCCGGCCGGGTGGTGTGGCTGGTGTTCAACGTGATCATCGCCCTGCTACTGATGCTGTTGGGCATTTTCGAGACCCTGGAGGCGGTGCTGACCGTCTATTCCAATGTCGCCATCGCCTGGATCGGCGCCATCGTCGCCGATCTGGTGGTGCTCAAGCCCATCGGTATCAGCCCGGCCTATCCCGAGTTCAAGCGCGCCCATCTGTACAATTACAACCCGGTGGGTTGCGGCGCCATGCTGATCGCCTCGGTGCTGTCGATCTCGGCCTATGCCGGCCTGCTGGGCGAGGTGGCCGCGGTCTACTCGGCTTTCATCGCCTTGTTTTCCGCGTTCAGCTGCGCGGTGCTGATCGGTGTGGCCACCCGGGGCCGCTATTACCTGGCCCGCGGCAACGGACTCGACAGCCTCGGGGCGGTACCCGAGCGCATCCGCTGCTGTGTCTGCGAAGTGGATTACGAACCCGACGATATCGCCGTCTGTCCGTTCTACGAAGGGCCGATCTGTTCGCTCTGCTGTAGCCTGGACAACCACTGTCACGATGTCTGCAAGCCCGGTTCGGAGCGGAGCTTGAACGCCGCACCGGAGGCGCCGCCATCGTTGCTGCAACGCAGTTTCCGGCCCAATGTCAAGCGTCGGCTTGGCTGGTTCTTGAGTGCGTTCAGCATCGTCGCCATCATCACCGGGGTGTTCTTTCTGCTGGCCTACCGGCTGATCGATCTCAGCGAGATCCCGGCCGGCACCGATCTCGCCGGGATCTTCTTCCGGCGGGGCTTCTTCCGGCTGCGGTTCAAGCTGCTGTTCGCCCACGTCTTCAATCGGCTCTTCCAGCGGGACGTGCTCCTCGGCCGGCGCTTCCTCCTCGTCGAATGACGCCAGCACCGTGTTGATCG
>CAYMHN010000245.1:0-5850 GCA_964390235.1 uncultured Candidatus Competibacteraceae bacterium | reverse complement strand
GCCCGGCTGGAGCAGGCGGTCGCCGCCCTCCGCGCCGCCCTGGAGGAACGGACCCGCGAGCGGGTGCCGCTGCACTGGGCGCAGACCCAGAACAACCTGGGCGCCACGCTCCAGAGGCTCGGCGAGCGCGAGCAAGACCTGGCTCGGCTACTGGAAGCCAGGACTGTCTATCGCCATCTTCATGAATACTACAGGGTTACCGATGATTTTTTGGCTAGGTCCCGGGTTGAGTCCCATCTGGACGCCATAGAGGCTCGGATTCACACCGTGACATTGAACGAATGAAGCTCATAGAGTTGCATTGCTAATCAGGTGCTCGTTCGGGTTGGTTCGATATTGCTCGGGTTGCGGACATGAGTGAAATCGACACCATCCCTGGCCGGTCATCCGCACCGGCGCGGTTGGACTACACTCGGGAGACCACCCCGCACGGCCGCCACCCATGACCACGCTCAAGCTGACCACCTGGAACATCGCCCATCTGGCCCGCTTGGTGCCGCAGCCACCCGCGGCCAGCGCACCGCGGTTGCGCGCCATCGTCGCCGAGATCACGGCGATCGATCCCGATATCCTGTGCATCGTCGAAGGCCCCGGCCGCCTGCCCGACCTGCTGGCCTGGGTAGAGGCTCAGGCGCCCGACGGGCTCGACGGCCGCTACCGGGTCGCCACGATCCCCGGTACCGAAGCGATCCTGGCCCGGAATCCACCCAACCCGCGCCAGGCGCTGCAGCAGCTGTACGCCATGCAGGGCACCGACCTGACCGGCAATCAGTGGATCTGGTTTCTGGTCCGCGACGGGCTGTTCCAGGACGGTCGGGCGCAGCTGCCCGACCCGCGCATCTGGCGCGACCTCACCCGCCAGCCGAACTGGCCGATGCACCGCTGGGGCGAGCTGACCACCCGACCCCACCGCCACTGGCGGCATCCGCAGACCCTGCTGCTGACGCTCGGTGGCATCGAGTTGGAGTTCATCGGGCTGCACCTCAAGAGCAAGATCAACCACAACCGGGCTTTGGATGATCAGGGCGAACTGACCCGCCGCTATGTCGAGGAAGCCCTGCGAGCGCGGGTGCAGTTGGCCACCGAGGCCTATGACGTGCGCCGCTACATCGAGCGGCGCTTCGAGCAGATCCCGGACCCGCGCATCTTCGTCTGCGGCGACCTCAACGACGGCCCCGGCCGCGGCTATTTCGAGCGCGAGTTCCTGTTCTTCGACCTGGTGTCCAACATCCAGGGTGACGTATTTTTCGCCCGGCGGTTCCTCAACCATGCCCTGTTCGACTTCCCGGATCATCTGCGCTGGTCCACCCGCTTCCATGACCGGGTCGAGGAATGGTCACGGCGGCAACCGGGCGCGGAGACTCTGGCCACGGAACCGGTCGATCCGACCCGGTTCCAGCTGATCGACCACATCCTGTTCACCCAGGCGCTGGTCGGCGCCGAGGCGCGACCGCGGGTCCACCCCGATGCCGGTCTGGTGGAGCACACCATCCATCAGCGGGTGAACGCCACCCTGACCAAGGCGAACCAGACCAGCGACCACCTGCCGGTGTCGGTACAGTTCACCCTGTGAATCGATTGGACCGTTCGGTTGACGAGATTGGAGCTCTGTACAACAAGCTCATACTGCCGACGAATCGATCGATGCTTCAAGACAGTGCCGGCGCTCTTGTTCCGATGACCGTGAAGCAACTGAAACAAAAAGCCTCCTGACGACATAGTCGCGAAACCGTCCGGGCGGATCATGCCGTTCCCATAGTCAATCGTTTACAGGACAGCATCATGTCAATCCTCAACCTTGTTGCCCCGACCGAACTGCTGGCTCGCGCGGCAGCCTGGCTGCACGCGTCGCGCGCGCGTCGCCAGTTGCGGCGTCGCCAGTGGCAACGCTATCAGTTGCTCATGACCCTCGATCCTCATCTGCTGCGCGATCTCGGATGGGAGCGCGATCGGGTCACGTCCTTGTTGCTTGATCCTCCTGAGCCGGATGTCCCGCAGGAGTCGTGCCTGCACCTCGGCATAGCGCGGCCCTTCGAGCTGACGCATGCGGCTTGCCTGGCGGCCAACGATGCCGCGCGGGCGGTGGCTTGAACACAGTATTGCAAGCAGCGACCGGCGGGTGGGTATAATCGACCCCCACGATCCACCGGGAGTGTCTGTCATGCCCACCTACGACTATCTGTGTGAAGCCAATGGCGCGGTGCTGGAAGTGGTGCACCGGATGAGCGAGCAATGCCTGACCTGGGGGGAACTGTGTGCTCGCCTGGGGATGGACCCCGGGGCCACGGCACCGGACGCCCCGGTGCGTCGCCTGATCACCGGCGGCAATGTGATGAGCGAGGCAACCCTGGGCAGCGAGGCACGGGTGCCGGGCATTGATGCCTGTTGCGGCGGCGGTTGTGACCTGGGCTAGCCGGGCAGTTCGGCCAGCAGTGTGGTCAGTGCCTGATCGCAGGGTAGGGCAAGTTTCAGACTGAACAGATCGTCGGCGCGGGTGCGTCCCAGATTGATCGCGGCGATGGGCTTGCCTTGCCGTACCGCTGCCTGGCAGAAGCGAAACCCGGAATAGACCATCAGCGAGGAACCGACCACCAGCAGGGCGTCCGCCTCGCTCAAGGCCTGCATGGCCGCCGCGACCCGCTGCCGGGGCACGGACTCGCCGAAGAACACCACGGCGGGCTTAAGCAGTCCGCCACAGCGGCTACAGTCGGGTAGCTGAAAGCCCTCCAGCCCATCGGTCTCCAGTCGAGCATCACCGTCCGGTGCGCTGGCGACGGTCGGCGCGGCGCCGACGAAAGCCGGGTTGCGTTCGATCAGAATCCGCTGCACGCTGTCTCGCGTCCAGCGCGCCCCGCATTCCAGGCAGTCGACTCGGTCCAGACGGCCATGCAGATCGATCACCCGCTGGTTGCCAGCGCGTTGGTGCAGCCCATCGACGTTCTGGGTGACCAGTTGCCGGACGTGGTGGCGGCGTTCCAGTTCGGCCAGCGCGACATGGGCCGGGTTGGGCCGAGCCGCGGCGAACCTTGGCCAGCCGATCAGGCTGCGCGCCCAGTAACGCCGGCGGGCGGACTCCTGGTCGATGAAGTCCCGGTACTGGATCGGCTGGGCGTTCTTCCACTGGCCGTCCGCATCCCGATAATCGGGGATACCGGAGGCGGTACTCAGCCCGGCGCCGGTGAGCACGAACAGGCGCGGGTGAAGGGTGACAAAGTCGGCCAATGCGGCCGGTTCCACCTGCGACGGCAGGGCGGTATCGTTCATCGGCATGGGGACTTGCAGGATCGAGACTCGAATATGACCATGGAACATGATCGGGATTCAACAGGCGGGCGGCGGTGACTGAAGCGGGACTGGCATTCTATCTGGCGGCGGTACCGGCCGTGCTGCTGATGGGTATCTCCAAGGGCGGTTTCGGCGGCGGGCTGGGGATCCTGGCCGTACCCTTGATGGCCTTGGCCATGAGTCCGGTGCAGGCGGCGGCGATTCTGCTACCGATACTGTGCGCCATCGACCTGATCGGGGTCTGGGCCTACCGAGGGCGCTGGGACGCCGTCAGTCTGCGCATCCTGCTGCCGGCGGCGCTGCTCGGCATCGTGCTCGGCGCGCTCAGCTTCGGGCTGTTCGATGCCGCCATGGTGCGCCTGCTGCTGGGAGTGATCGCGGTCGGCTTCAGTCTGCACTTCTGGTTCAACCGCGCCCGCGGCAGCCTTTCGCCGGTGCCGCACGACCTCTGGCGGGGAGGATTCTGGGGCGGTCTTGCGGGTTTCACCAGTTTCGTCGCCCATGCCGGTGGGCCGCCGATCCAGGTCTATCTGCTGGCGCGACAACCGGACAAGACAGTCTATCAGGCGACCACCGTGGTGTTCTTCATCGTGGTCAACTACATCAAGCTGATCCCCTATACCCTGCTGGGACAGTTCACCGCCACCAATCTGGTAGTGGCGCTGAGCCTGCTGCCGGTGGCGGTCATCGGCATGGGGCTGGGCATCTGGCTGCACGACAAGGTGCCGGTGCGGCTGTTCTTCCGGCTGTGCTACGCGTTTCTGCTGCTGACCGGCCTCAAGCTGCTGTACGACGGCGTGCAGCCCTGGCTGGCTTGAAGGCGCTATACTGGGCGCCTTGAACCAGCCCTGAGCGAACATGAGTACAGCTTTTGCCAGTATCGACGAGGCGATCAAGGCCATCGCCGCCGGCCGTTTCGTCGTGGTCGTCGATGACGAATCGCGCGAGAACGAGGGTGATCTGATCCTCGCCGCCGAGAAGGCCACCGACGACAAGATCGCCTTCATGATTCGCCACACCAGCGGTATCATCTGCGTGCCGCTGACCGAGGAGCGCATTCAGGAGCTGGACCTGCCACAGATGGTCCAGCACAACACCGAGTCGCACGCCACCGCCTTTACCGTGTCGGTGGACTACAAGCACGGCACCAGCACCGGCATCTCGGCCACCGACCGAGCCATGACCATCCAAGCCCTGGCCGGCCACAACGCGCGCGCCGGCGATTTCGCCCGGCCCGGACATATCTTTCCACTCCAGGCTCGCCAGGGCGGAGTGCTGATGCGCGCCGGCCATACCGAAGCCGCGGTCGATCTGGCCCGCCTGGCTGGCCTGCGGCCGGCCGGGGCGATCTGCGAACTGGTCAATGACGACGGCACCATGCAGCGCCTGCCGCAACTGCTGGACTTCGCCACCAGGCACGATCTGCCCATCATCACCATCGCCGAGTTGATCCGCTACCGGCGGCGCAAGGAGAAGCTGGTCGAGCGGCTCCAGCAGCGTACCCTGACCACCCGCTACGGGGAGTTCCAGGCCTATAAATACCTGTCCCTGCCCGACGGTCTGGAGCATCTGGTCCTGGTCAGGGGCGAGGTCGGCGAGGGCGGAGACATCCTGGTGCGGGTACATACCGAGCACCCGCTGGACGATCTGCTGGGCATGATCGACGCCAGCCTGTTCGACGCCGCCCTGAAGCGGATCGTCGGCGAAGGGCGAGGCGTACTGATCTACCTGCGCGACCCCGCCAGCCTGGACCTGGAATTCCACGACCGGCCCTCCGATTCTCCGACCGATACCCCGGAACAGGTACGCGAATGGCGCGAGAACGGGGTCGGCTCCCAGATCCTGGTCGATCTGGGCGTGCAACGGATCCGGGTGCTGTCGAACAGCCAGTGGCGTTACACCGGGCTGCAAAGCTACGGCCTGGAAGTCGTCGAGCACGTAGCCTTGCCGATCATCGGCGGTCCATGACACCGACCCCCAGTGCCTCGCTGATCCTGCTGCGGGACGGAGCGTCCGGGCTGGAACTGCTGCTGCTGGGACGTCGGCCCGACGCCAAGTCCTTCGCCGGTGCGCTGGTGTTTCCCGGTGGCAAGCTGGCGGTGGGGGATCGCGATCCAAGCTTGATCGAGCTGTGCCGCGGTGCCGGGAAACTGACGGACGACGAGCGCATCCACCGGATTGCCGCCGTGCGCGAGACCTTCGAGGAATGCGGCCTGCTGTTGGCCCGTGTCAATGGTGGCGAGAATCTGGTCGACGGGTACCACGCGCAAGCGCTGACCGTCTGTCGCCGAGCGCTGGATAGCGGCGAACTCGGCATCGCCGCGTTCTGCCGATCCGAACACCTGGAACTCGCGCTGGACGATCTGACGCCCTTCGCCCGTTGGATCACGCCGCCGAGTCGGCCACCGTGTTTCGATACCCGGTTCTATCTGGCCCGGGCGCCAGCCGACCAAACCGCCGCACATGACGACGCCGAGGCACTGGATTCCCGGTGGCTGACACCGAGCGAGGCTCTGATGCGGGCCGAGCGCGGCGAACTCAAGCTGGTGTTCCCGACCCGGATGA
>CAYMHN010000244.1:0-5855 GCA_964390235.1 uncultured Candidatus Competibacteraceae bacterium | reverse complement strand
CGCAGGGTGGTAAGCCCGGTCAGTCCGCCGGCACCCAGTCCGGCGGCGCCGGCCGCCAGGCCGGTAGCCTGAAGAAACCGCCGCCGGCTGGTGGAGGGATGGAACAGATTCAACATGGTCGATCTCCTGTGAACAAGGCATCGAAGCCGGCACTGATCAGCCGGCGGGATTTGCTACACGCGGGACAGACGGGCAAGGCGTCGTCGTCCGGTTCGGCCGCCGCGAATGGACGGCTGCATTCGAAGCAGTCCCGGAGCCGATGACGGCTCAGGGCGAGAGGTGTGGTCATGCCGCCGCCAGGTGCCAGATTCAGCGCTTGTTCGGGACAGCCCCGGACACAGTCCTCGCAAGCGATACAGCGCCGGGCATCGAAGCGGATGCCGGTAACATCACCTTGCTCGTAAACCTGCAAGGCGCCGGTGGGGCACAGCCGGGCGCAGACGTTGTGGTTGCAGCAGTCATCGTTCAGCGTGAGCGTTGGCAGCAGTGCCGCCGGCGGTTCATCCGGGAATGCCGCCAGCCGGGCCAGTTGCTCGGCCGGTTCGATCCGCCGGTTGCCATCGTGCGGCAGCGTGTCGCTCGACACCTCGTCAGCTAACCGGATCGCGACGGCCTCGCCCGCCAGACGGCGCAGAAAGCCGCGCCTGGCTGTGGGACGCTGATCGAGGGGGTGGGGGATGCCGTCCGCTGCTACTTCTGCCGGTAAGGGCTGGTGCTCCCGGCGGATGACGGGTTCGGTGCCTCCCAGCAGTCGGTTGGTCTCGGTCATGGCCTCGACGGCCGGAGGGCACTCACCCCCGGCCGGGCAGTCGGCGCACCAGCCTCGGTCCATCAGGACCACCGGTCCCGTGCGGGCCAGGCGCAGCAACTGGCTGACCTTGAGCGCGCCCAAGCAGGGCAATCGCACGGTTTCCGGTGTCGCCAGATTATCCGGTACTCGCCAGCAATCGAGCCGTACCGCCGTGGCGTCTATCGGCGGTTTCGGTTCGCTAACGGGCATGCGCAGGGCATCGGTCGGGCAGGCCGCGACACACCGCCCGCAGTTGAGACAGCCCTCGGCCAGTTGCGGGCCGTCATCGGCCAGGTTCAGCACCTCGACCGGGCAGGCATGCACGCAGCGCTCGCAGCCGGCATGGGGAAACCGCACGGCCAGACAGGCATCGCGCCGCACCCACAGCGCGGCTTGTTCGGCCAAGCGGTGCAGGCCACCGTGTCCGGGGACGGTGTGGGTCTGGTTCATCCTCCTCCGCAGTCTGGAATCGATCCAGTGAGAATGGGCTCCAGTCCATGGGGGCAGGATTCGTTCCAATCCCTGGCAGCAATATAAAAAGCATGATTATCAGCAAGATGAAAATCGTCACGAACAGCACCAGGTGGTCTTCGGTTACTGCCCGGTAACCGATCCCGGAATCCGCGGTTACCAGACGGTAACCCATGCTACGGCTTGTTATGAAACCGGGGCTGGACTATAAAGTACGCCCTACCATACAAACCGGGAGCACCGTGCATGGAATGGGTTTTAGGCATTCTCGTGGTACTCGCCATCCTGGCGATCGTGTTCTACAACCGCCTGGTGACGTTGCGCAATCGCTTCCAGAACGCGTTCGCCCAGATCGACGTGCAGCTCACCCGGCGGCACGACCTGATTCCCAATCTGGTCGAGGTCGCCAAGGGCTATATGGCACACGAACGCGATACCCTGGAAGCGGTGATCCAGGCACGCAACGCGGCCGTGACCGGCCTCAAGCAGGTGGTCGCTCACCCCGATGACCCCGAGGCCATGAAACAGCTGTCGCAGGCCGAGCAGGGCCTGTCCGGTGCCCTGGGACGCTTGTTCGCCCTGAGCGAGGCCTATCCCGACCTCAAGGCCAACCAGAACATGATGCAACTGTCCGAGGAACTGACCAGCACCGAGAACCGCGTGGCTTTCGCCCGCCAGGGGTATAACGACGCCGTCATGGCCTATAACGTCGCCCGCGAGCAGTTTCCCGGCAATCTTATGGCCGGCAGCTTCGGTTTCCGTCCCGCGGCGCTGCTGGAGATCGAGGATCCGGCCAAGCGCGAAGTACCCAAGGTCTCCTTCGGCCGGTCGTAAAGAGATGAATTTCTTCGAGCACCAGGACCGGGCACGGCGCAGCTCCCGGCGCCTGGTGCTGCTGTTCATCGCCGCGGTGCTGGCCATCGTCGTCACCGTGAACCTGGTGGCCGGGCTGGCCTTCGATCTGCTGGCCAGTCCGGGTCAATATGCCGGTACCTTTGTGCTGATCAGCCTGCTGACCCTGGCGATGATCGCCGGCGCCAGCGCCTACCGGGTGTCCAGCCTGCGCAGCGGCGGCGGCACGGTGGCACAGGCCATGGGCGGCACCCTGGTCACGCCGGATACCAGTGATCCGCAGCTGCGCCGGCTGCGCAATGTGGTGGAAGAAGTGGCGCTAGCCTCCGGCGTGCCCACGCCGCAGATCTACGTCATGGAACAGGAGCAGGGGATCAATGCTTTCGCCGCCGGCTATTCGCCCGCCGATGCCGCCGTGGCGGTGACCCGAGGTACGCTGGACACGCTGACGCGGGACGAGCGGCAAGGCGTCATCGCCCACGAGTTCAGCCATATCCTGAACGGGGACGTGCGGCTCAATATCCGCCTGATGGGGGTGCTGTTCGGGATCCTGGCACTCAGCCTGATCGGTCGCCTGATGCTGCACAGCGGCGGTCGGGCGCGCGGTTCCCGCAGCAGCGGGGGAGTGGCTATCCTCGGCTTGGGTATCATGCTGATCGGCTATATCGGGGTGTTGTTCGGCCGGTTGATCAAGGCCGGCGTGTCGCGGCAGCGCGAATTCCTGGCCGACGCCTCGGCGGTGCAGTTCACCCGCCAGCCGCAGGGCATTGCTGGCGCGCTGAAAAAGATCGGCGCGCTCAGCGCGGGCTCCCGGCTGCAAGCGACCGATACCGAGGAAGTCAGCCATATGCTGTTCGCCAACGGCCTGCGCCTGAGCGGACTGCTGGCCACCCATCCGCCCCTGGTGGCGCGGATCCGTGCCCTGGAACCGGATTTCCGGCCCGAGCAGTTCGCCGAAATCCGCCGCAGCCTGGAACGCCGCCGGGCGGCGGAGACCGTCACCGAGCGCGAGCAGCGTGCGCCCCCGGGGCAACTGCCCGGACTGGGCGAACTGCCCGGGATACCGGGAGTGGTGCTGACCGGCGCGGTGCTGGCCGACCTGGAACAGCCCGATCCGGAGCGACTGCGGCAAACGACGGACCTGATCGAAACCATTCCGCGGCCGCTGTACGACGCGGCCCACGAGATCGAGGGCGCGGTACCGGTGGTGCTGGCGTTGCTGCTGGGTACCGATCCGGAGATCAAGAGTCAGCGGCTGGAGCACCTCGGCGGCAAGGTCAGCGCCACCGCCCGGACCCGGGTCGAAGTGCTGGCACCGGCTGCGGAACAGCTGCAACCGCAGCAGCGTCTGCCGCTGCTGGCACTGACCCTGCCCGCGCTGCGCCAGCGCTCGCCGGAATCGCTCCAGGCCCTGCTGCCCCTGGTCGATGAGCTGATCCACCTGGACGGTCGGGTGACGGTATTCGAATATGCCCTGGGCCGGCTGCTGGTCAGCCAGTTGGGGGATATCCTCGAGCCGCGCAGGGTCCGGGCCGATGGCCGGCGCAAGCTGATCGACTGCCGCGCCGAACTGGCCGATCTCTACGCGGTGCTGGCCCGGCACGGCCAGGAGGACGAAACCGTTGCTCGCCGCGCCTATGTCGCCGGCATGAGCGGGCTGTTTCCCGGGGATGCACCGGACTACCGGCCGCCCGAGGACTGGGTTGGCGCCCTGGATGCGGCACTGGAACGGATCGATGGCCTGGAGCCGCTGATCAAGCAGGCCGTGGTCCAGGGGCTGGTCGCCACCGTCACCCACGATGACCGGGTCACGGTGGCCGAAGCCGAGCTACTGCGGGCGATCTGCGCCTGCCTGCATGTGCCGGTGCCGCCGACGCTGTCCGGATGATCGACATTGATCGGTACCCTCTCGATCCCTATGCCGGCGCCATGTCACACCACAACGTCGTGGCGATCTTCGTGGATAATCCATTCGCTGGGAACGTTTGCCTGCCGCCGATAAGGGTCCCACAATACGAAATATTCGACGTGGACGACCTTCCCCTTCACCTTCCCGACCTGCTCCACCTGCCACAGCTCGTCGCCGAGCCGGGCCATGACCGGTTGCACCTGTCGCCCGGCATCCGCCGCCGAGGTGATGAGCGTGAATATGATACCCGCCCCGCCGGAAACGATGCCGGCCCCGATGCTGAGCAGACCGGTCAGGATCGGATAGCTTCGGCCGCCGCCAAGCTCCTTGTTGACAGACTGCTGGAACCGCGAATGGGCGGTGTCGAAATTGAACAGACGACGTTTGGATGCGTTGGCTTTGGTGAGGTCGATACCCGGGGCCGGCCGGTAATGCAAGTTGCGACCCGCACCGACGAAATGCACGTCGATCAGCGCAAACCGCCTGTATTTTTCCCGTGCCATGAACCCATTGATGGTGCTTGACGGCAGGCTACGGCCTGTCGAGGGTCCAAGTTCCGGGAGTATCTTCATGTGTCCGTTGCTCATCGGGAACCTCCTTCCCGCTGCGTGACGGGAACGACTTCAGCCCAGCTGTCCTGTACCAGTTTCACGGTCTGTCGATTCATTGATTGCCCCTCGGTTTGACTTGAGAATCACGACATATCGGACGTGGTCAAGCCCGGTTCGCTTAGGGCACTAGGATGAACGAGGTGCGTTTCCGGGTGATTTCCGGAGCAGGGAGAATTGTTTCAACGGTCTCTGGTCAAGTTTCCTATGCCATAGGAAGACGATTGGCCGGGTCGTGGACCGCCTGTCCCTCCGTCACGATCGCGCGGCTGCGCTGGCCGAAGATATCGACCTCCAGCGCGGTGCCGGGGGCGCTGCACGTCTCCTCGACCACCGCCAGGGCGATCGAGCGGCCGACCCGGAAGCCGTACTGGCAGGAGGTCACCAGCCCGACCCGCTCGCTGCCCCGCCAGACGTCGGCCAGATACGGGGCTTCGCAGTCGCCGGTGTCCACCAGCAGGGTGACGGCGCGTTGTTTCGGACCTTCAGCCCGCTGTCCGAGCAAGGCTTCGCGTCCGATGAAAGCGGGCTTGTCGAAAGCGACGAAGCGCTCCAGGCCGGCTTCCAGCACGGTGAAATCGGTGGACAGATCCTGCTTCCAGCTTTTGTAGCCTTTTTCGATGCGCAGGGAATCCATGGCGTAGGCTCCGAACGGCCGCAGGCCCAGGGGCCGGCCCGCGGCCAGTACGGCCTCGAACACCGCCGGGCTGTCGTTCATGGCGCAGTGGATTTCCCAGCCCAGTTCGCCCGCATAGGATACCCGCAGCAAGCGCGCCGGCACGCCGGCGATGAGGGTTTCCTGATGGCTGAGCCAGGGTTGGTCGAGATCGGCTGCGCAGATACTCTTCAGCAAGCGGCGTGATGCGGGGCCGGTCACCAGCAGACAGTTGTCGTCCTCGGTGAGATTGTCGATGGTGATGGCCGAGCTGGCGGGCAGGTGCCGGTGCAGCCAGTCGCGGTCGTGCCATTCCGCGGCTGCCGCCGTCAGCAGCAGGAACTCGTCGCCGGCTAGCCGCGCCAGGGTCATTTCGGTCACGATGCGGCCTCCGGCATCGGCGAAATACGCCAGCGCGACCCGCCCCGGACGCGGCGGATGGCCGGTGATCAATCCCCGCAACCAGTCGGCCGTACCGGTCCCGGCTACCCGGAACCGGCTGAATCCCGGCAGCTCGCACACGCCCACCGCATCGCGCACCGCCAGGCATTCCTCGCGCACGGCCTCGAA
>CAYMHN010000243.1:0-5859 GCA_964390235.1 uncultured Candidatus Competibacteraceae bacterium | reverse complement strand
CCTGGCGGGTGGCCAGGACCAGATCGGTGAGGCTGACGATGGCCACCAGCGAGGTATCCTTGAACAGCCCGATGAAGGTATTGACGATGGGCGGAATGGCGATCTTGATCGCCTGTGGCAGGATGATCAGCCATTGGGTGCGCCAGTAACCCAGTCCCAGGGCCGCGGCGGCTTCGTACTGGCCTTTGGGCAGGGCCTGCAAGCCACCGCGGATGACCTCGGCCAGATAGGCCGCGGCGAACAGGATGATGGCGACCTGCGCCCGCAATACCGCATCGACCGTTACCCCGGTCGGCATGAACAAGGGCAACATGAACGAGGCCATGAACAGCAAGGTGATCAGGGGCACGCCGCGGATCAGCTCGATGTAGCCGACACTGAGCGCGCGAATGATCGGCAGTTGCGAGCGGCGCCCCAGGGCCAGCAGTATGGCCAGGGGGAAGGCCACCGCGATACCGATGAAGGCCAGCATCAGGGTCAGCGGCAGACCGCCCCAGAGATTGGTGCGCACCGGCGTGAGGCCGAACACGCCACCGCCCATCAGCACGAAGAACACGCCCAGACCGAGCCCCCAGATCACCAGCAAGCGCTTGTTCCACATGCGCCGGTCGCAGCTGATCAGGACCATGGCGATCAGCGACAGCATGCCGATCAGAGGGCGCCAATGTTCATCGTAGGGATAGCGGCCGAACAGGATCAGCCGGTATTTGACCTCCAGAAAAGCCCAGCAGGCGCCGCTGGCCGCCCGGCAATCGTCGGACGTGGTGGCGCGGAACACGGCATCGAAGAATACCCAGTTGAGCAGCGGTGGTACCGACCAGAATAGCAGCAGCAGGATCAGCACCGTCAGCAGCGAATTCCACCAGCCGTTGAACAGATTGGCGCGCAGCCAGCCCACTACATCGATCGAACGCGTGGGTGCCTGTCTGACCTCGGGCGGTACGGCGGCCATGGCTCAGCGCTCCACCAGCGCGATGCGCTTGTTGTACCAGTTCATATAGGCCGAGATGCTGAGGCTGATGGTCAGGTAGATCGCCATCATGATCGCGATGCATTCGATGGCCTGACCGGTCTGATTGAGCGAGGTGTTGGCGATGGACACCAGATCGGGATAGCCGATGGCGACCGCCAGCGAGCTGTTCTTGGTCAGGTTCAGATACTGGCTGGTGGTCGGTGGGACGATGATGCGCAAGGCCTGGGGCAGGATGATCAGCCGCAGTTGCAGGCCACGGCGAAACCCCAGCGCCGCCGAGGCCTCGGTCTGTCCCCAGGGTATGCCGAGGATGCCGCTGCGCACGATCTCGGCGATGAAACCGGCGGTGTAGATGCTCAGCCCCAGCAGCAGCGCCAGGAATTCGGGGGTGACGCTGGCGCCGCCGCGGTAGTTGAAGGTGCGGAATTCCGGCACATCCAGATCCAGAGGCGCGCCCAGGGCGAAGAACACCACGGTGGCCGGCAGCAGCAGGATGGCCAGCAGCGGCAGCGCGAGCCGCGGTTCCTGCCCGGTCTCCAGCTGGCGGCGCTTGGCGCGGCGAGCATAGATCAGGCAGGCCAGCACCGACAGCCCGAATACGATGAGGATCGGTGTGTGGGCCGGGTCATGGATCACGGTCGGGTATTGCAGACCGCTCTTGCTCAGCACCACGCCGGGCAAGGGCTCCAGGGCCTCGCGGACCGTGGGCAACAGACCGGTGATGACCGCATACCAGAAAAACAATTGCAACAGCAGGGGTATGTTGCGGGTGACCTCGACATAGCCCGAAGCCAGCTTGGCCACCAGCCAGTTCTTGGACAGCCGCGCGATGCCGACGATCACGCCGATGATGGTCGCCAGTACGATGCCGATCACGGCGACCTTGAGGGTGTTGAGCACCCCCACCACGAAAGCCCGGGCATAGGTGTCGGAGGGTACGAAACTGATCATGGATTCGCCGATGGCGAAACCCGCTTCCTGCTCCAGAAAGCTGAAGCCGGTGCGTATCCGGCGTTCCTCGAGATTGGTGAGGGTGTTGTCGACCAGATAGGCGATCAGTGCCAGTACGCAACCGAGCACCAGCAACTGGGCCAGAATGCCGCGGACGGTGGGATTGCGCCACCAAACGACGGTAGTCGAAACCTTACTCACCTGTTTGGCGGTTTCCACACCTGATCGCGCCATTATCGCGCCTTGTTTGTCGCGCCCGAGATGGCCGCCCAGCCAGGGGCGGCCATCCACCGTGCGCTCAGCGGACCGGCATGGCGTAGATCAGGCCGCCACGGGTCCACAGATCGTTCAGGCCACGCTCCAGCCGCAGAGGGGTATTGGGGCCGACGTTACGCTCGTAGATTTCACCGTAATTGCCGACCTGCTTGATGACGTTGTAGCCCCAGTCCTGGGACAGGCCGATCAGTTCACCCATATTGCCGGAGCTGCCCAGCAGGCGCTGCACCGTCGGATCGGCGCTGTTGGCTCGCATCTCGTCGACATTGGCCGAGGTAACCTCTTTTTCCTCGGCTTCGATGGTGGCGTAGACGACCCACTTGACGATGGCGAACCACTCGTCGTCACCGCGCCGCACGGCGGGGCCCAGGGGTTCTTTCGAGATGGTTTCGGGCAGGATCATATAATCGTCGGGGTTGGGCGCATCGTTGGCGATAACCGCCGCCAGACCCGACATGTCCGTGGTATAGACCTGGCAGCGGCCGGAGAAGAAGGTCTCCAGCGACTGCTCGAAGCCCTCGATGACCACGGCGGTGAACTCCATCCCGGTAGCCCGGAAGTAGTCGGCCAGATTGAGTTCGGTGGTGGTACCGGGCTGGACGCAGACTTCCGCGCCGTCCAGCTCGCGGGCGCTGGTCACGCCGAGTTCCTTGGGCACCATGAAGCCCTGGCCGTCATAGAAGGTCACGCCGGTGAAGTGCAGGCCCAGCGAGGCGTCCCGGGTCAGGGTCCAGGTGGTGTTGCGCGACAACATGTCGACTTCGCCGGATTGCAGCGCGGTGAAACGTTGCTGGGCGTTGAGAGGGATGAAATCGACGGCATTGGCATCGCCGAACAGGGCGGCGGCGACGGCCCGGCAGTAATCGACATCCAGACCGGTCCAGTTGCCCTGGGCATCGGGGATCGAGAACCCGGCCAGACCGGTATTGACGCCGCAGCGGATCTGGCCGCGATCCTTGATGGCGTCCAGCGTGGGACCGGCATGGGCCACCGCACCGAAAGCGAGTAGCGCCGAGGCGCCGAACAACATGTTCGTCAAACGCATGTCAAGATTCTCCTGGGTTGGCTATCGTTGTGTTTTGCTTGTGTCCGATCATTGTATTCATTCTGACCGACTTGGCAACCGTTGCCTGAGATAACGCTCTGGAGATATTGATAAAACCATGGTTGTGGAACGATGGCTGCTATACTGCCGCCCCGGTTTCGAGAACGACTGCGCTGCCGAGGTTCAGGCCGTGGCGGCGGCGCTGGGCGGCCATGGATTCTGCCGTGCGCGGCTGGGTCATGTGGTGTTCGAGGTCTATCAGGGCCTGGACCGGCTGACGGGGCTGGATCTGGATGATCTGGTGTTCGCCCGGCAACTGATCCGGCAGGCGGTCGAGTTGCCCGAACTGCCCGCCGCGGATCGCCTCACGCCCCTGCTGGCCGAGCTGCGACAGCTGTCCCGACCGTTCGGCGGGTTTCGCCTGGAGCGGCCCGATACCGACCAGGGCAAGGTGTTGTCGCCCTTGCTGCGCAGTCTGGAACGCCTGCTGGGCCAGCGCCTGGACGCCTCGCTGGGTTATCGACCGGCGGCAGAGAACCTGCCATGGCTGCATCTGTTCTTCGCCGCCTCGACGCACGTATGGTTGGGCTGGTCCGAGGCGCGGGACCGCTCCCCGTGGCCCGACGGCATCCCGCGGCTCAAGCTGTCCCGTGACGCCCCCAGTCGCTCCACCCTGAAACTGGAAGAGGCGCTGTTGACGCTGTTGACCGCCGAGCAGCGAGCGGCCCGTTTGCGGCCGGGCATGACGGCGGTCGATCTGGGGGCCGCGCCGGGTGGCTGGACCTGGCAAATGGTGCGCCGCTCGATCCGGGTCACGGCCGTCGACAACGGAACTCTGGCGCCTATGCTGCTGGATAGCGGTCTGGTGCAACACTTGCGCACCGATGGGTTTCGCTATCGACCACCACGGCCGGTCGATTGGCTGCTCTGCGACATGGTGGAGCAACCCCGGCGCATCGCCGCGCTGATGGCCGACTGGCTGGCCGAAGGTTGTTGCCGGCAGGCGCTGTTCAACCTCAAGCTGCCGATGAAGCGTCGCCACGAGGAAGTGGTGCTCTGTCGAGAACTCATCGCCCGGCGCTTGCACGGTCTTGATTACCGGCTGCGCCTTCGCCAGCTATACCACGACCGTCGGGAGGTCACCGCCTGGTTGTACCGAGTGTGACGGGATTCAGGGCGGGTGCGCTGCCCCGGATCGGCTGCCAGTTGCCGGGCGATCTGCGCTATCATGACCTCACACGCCGCATCTCCGAATATATCATGAGCCGTCACAAAAGCAGTGCCCGATGGCTGCGCGAGCATTTCGACGATGCTTATGTCAAACGGGCGCATCGGGAGGGTTATCGCTCGCGGGCCGCCTACAAGCTGGCCGAGATCGACGCCAAGGATCGGCTGCTGCGTCCCGGCATGACGGTGGTCGATCTGGGCGCGGCACCGGGCGGTTGGTCGCAGTACACCGTCCAACGGGTAGGCGAGCGGGGAGTGATCATCGCGCTCGACCTCCTGCCCCTGGAGCCCCTGCACGGGGTGCGGATTCTGCGGGGCGATTTTCGTGAGCAGGCGGTGCTGGAGGAGTTGCTGGCGGTGCTGGATGGGCGGGCGGTCGATCTTGTAATCTCGGATATGGCCCCCAATACCAGTGGCGTGAAGGGAATCGATCAGCCGCGGGCGATGTATCTGGCCGAACTGGCCCTGGAGTTCACCCTGCGCTGCCTGCGGCCGGGGGGCGATTTTCTGGTCAAGGCGTTTCAGGGCCAGGGGTTCGAGGATCTGCTCAGGGATTTGCGGGCCAATTTCACCCGGGTTGCGACCCGCAAGCCGCCCGCGTCGCGGGCGCGCAGCCCCGAACTTTACCTGCTGGCCCGGAACTATGCCCCCGACTAGGGTCTAAATCGCCACTACCAAAAGCTGTTAAACTATTCGGCCATGGCTGCACCCCGGAGGGTGTCGCTGGCAATCCGACGCGTATGAGGTGCCTGCTTTGAATGACATGGTGAAAAACATACTCCTCTGGGTGGTCATCGCCGTCGTGCTGATGTCCGTGTTCAACAGTTTCGGACCCAGAACCGCGCCGGCCAGCGAGATGCGCTACTCGCAGTTTCTGGCCGAGGTCGAGCAGGGTCGGGTCGCCGAGGTGTCGATCGACGGCCGCGAGATCACCGGTCGCACCAATACCGGCGAGCGTTTCACGACCTACAGCCCGGAAACCGACAATAGCGTGATGATCGGTCAGCTGCTCAACAACGGCGTGGAAGTCGCCGGCGAGCCGCCGCGTCAGCAGTCCCTGCTGATGCAGATCTTCATCAGCTGGTTCCCGATGCTGCTCCTGATCGCCATCTGGATCTTCTTCCTGCGCCAGATGCAGGGCGCCGGGGGCGGGCGCGGCGCCATGTCCTTCGGCAAGAGCCGGGCGCGCATGATGAGCGAGGATCAGGTCAAGATCACGTTCGCCGACGTGGCTGGGGTCGAGGAGGCCAAGGACGATGTCGCCGAACTGGTCGAGTTCCTGCGCGATCCGGGCAAGTTCCAGAAGCTGGGTGGCAAGATTCCGCGCGGCGTGCTGATGATCGGCCCGCCCGGCACCGGCAAGACCTTGCTGGCCAAGGCGACGGCG
>CAYMHN010000242.1:0-5873 GCA_964390235.1 uncultured Candidatus Competibacteraceae bacterium | reverse complement strand
GGCCGCCATCGGCACGGTGATCATCGGCGGGTTGAGCTTCGCCACCCTGCTGACCCTGTACGTGATCCCGGTCCTCTACGACCTGCTGGCCCGCTTCGCCCGACCGGCCGGGGCCATCGCCCGCGAGTTGGATACCTTGCAAGCCGGTCAGCGGTCACAGGCTGCACCGGGTGACTGAGCTTGTATCGGCCCGGGACGGGCCTCCTACATGGCGCGATAGATCCGAACACGCGCTATACTGGTGGGCAAACCACCAGCGGCGGGAGCGCGCGATGCGCGTCAAGCACTATTTTCTGATCCTCTTCATACTGGTCGTCATCGCCTTCTTCCAGCCCCTGATCGTGTTCCTTGGCAATCTGCTGGTCATCGTCGCGGCGGCTGCCTACATCTACTCGGACATGACGCCCGAGGCCCAGGACCATTACGAGCGCCGGTTGATGAACGCCCTGGCCCGGGCGCGCAATTCCCTGCGCCGCAACAAGGCCGAGATTCAGCCTCTCGAACCGCACCGCGGTGGCCGACTGAGCCGTATCCTGGGACGCACCCCGCGTCCGGTAACCGAGACCCGGCACATGGCGGAACGGGACTGAGTAGTCCATCGGCCCGGGACGGACCTCCTACAGAACGCGATCGCCCCGGGGTTGCCCCCGCTGTTCGAGAAACTCGCGCAGAAACTTCGCGGTATGCGATCCGCGCCTTAACCGGACGACCGCCTCGGGTGACCCTTGGGCGACGATCCGTCCGCCCCCGGCGCCGCCCTCCGGACCCAGATCGACGATCCAGTCGGCCTCGGCGATGACATCGAGATTGTGCTCGATCACCACCACCGAGTTGCCGGCCTCGACCAGCCGGTGCAGCACCCGGATGAGTTTTTCCACATCGGCCATGTGCAGGCCCACGGTGGGTTCGTCGAGGACGTAGAGGGTGTGATTGGATGAGCGTCGTTGCTTGCGCGGATCTTCCGGCTCCGGCCGCGCCTCAGCCGGCCGCGCCTTCGCCAATTCCGTGACCAGTTTGATGCGCTGGGCCTCGCCGCCGGACAGGGTCGGGCTGGGCTGGCCCAGGGTCAGATAACCCAGTCTCGTGTCGGCCAGCAGTTGCAGGGTGTGGTGGATCATGGTGTGGGCGCCGAAGAACCCGACCGCCTCCTCGATACTCATGGCCAGCACCTCGGCGATGGTCTTGTCCTTCCAGCGCACCGCCAAGGTCTCGGCATCGAAGCGCGCGCCGCGGCACACTTCGCAGGGCACTTGCACATCGGGCAGAAAACTCATCTCGATGCGCTTCATGCCCTGTCCCTCGCAGGCCTCGCAACGGCCCCCCGGCGTGTTGAACGAGAACCGGCCGGGTGGATAGCCGCGCAAGCGGGACTCCTCGGTGGCGGCGAACAGTTTGCGGATGGCATCCCAGATATCGACATAGGTCGCCGGACAGGAACGCGGGGTCTTGCCGATCGGCGTCTGATCGACTTCCAGCACCCGCTTCAGGGATTCCCAGCCGCTTACCGTCCGGCAACCGCGCAGTTCGATCGAACCCTCCTTCTTGCTTCGGGCGCCGATGCGCCGAGCGGCGATTAGTCGGTGCAGGTTCTCGTACAGCACCTCGCGCACCAGGGTCGACTTGCCGCCCCCGGACACCCCGGTCACGCAGACCAAGCGACCCAGCGGCAGCTCGACATCGAGATCGGCCAAATTATGCAGACCGGCGCCTTCAATGCGCAACCGTTCGGTGCCGTCCATGGGCCGACGCGGCAGCAGCGGATGGCGCAGCGGCTCGGCCAGGCAACGACCGGTCACCGACTCGCGGCTGGCCAGCAACTCGTCCAGCGTGCCGCCAGCCACCACTTGGCCTCCCAGGCGCCCGGCGCCCGGCCCCAGATCGATCAGGTGCTCGGCGCGGCGGATGGTGTCCTCGTCGTGCTCGACCACCACCACCGTATTACCCTTGCCCTCCAGCCGATCCAGGGTGTCCAGCAGCATGCGATTGTCACGTGGATGCAGGCCGATGGTGGGTTCATCGAGGATATAGCAGACCCCGCGCAGGTTCGAGCCCAGCTGGGCGGCCAGGCGGATACGCTGGGCCTCGCCGCCGGACAGGGTGGGCGCGGCCCGGTCCAGACTCAGATAGCTCAGCCCGACCTCCTTGAGAAAGTTCAGTCGGGCGCGCAGCTCGCTCAGGATATCGCGGGCGATGGCGGCTTCACGGCCGGCAGGTTTGAGTTTGCGAAACACCTGTTCGGCCTCGGTCACCGGCAGGGCAGCATAGTCGGCGATCGAGCGGTCCCGAAAGCGCACCGCCAGGGCCAGTGGATTCAGCCGCTGGCCCTGGCAGCTCGGGCAGGTTCCAGCCTCGCCCTCGTACCAGGCGTTCCAGGTGGTCTCCTCGCCGGTCTGCTGTTCGTCGAAGCCCTTGAGCTTCAATCCGGTGCCATAACAGCTCCCGCACCAACCATGCTTGGAGTTATACGAGAACAGTCTCGGGTCGAGTTCGGCGAAGCTGGTGCCGCAGCCGGGACAGGCTCGACGGGTGGAGAACAGAGCCTCGCGGCCGTCCTCTGCCAGCACCCGTACCACGCCCTTGCCGTAGTCCACCGCCTGCTCCAGCAGCCGGCGCAGCTCGGCCTCGTGCTTGGCCGCCACGGTGCACTTGCCCACCGGCAATTCGATGGTGTGCTCCTTGAACCGATCCAGGCGCGGCCAGCGGCCGGTGGAGAGAACCTCGCCATCGACCCGCAGTTCGCCGTAGCCCTTGTTGGCGGCCCACTGGGCCAAGTCGGTGTAATAACCCTTGCGCGCCATGACCAGCGGGGCCAGCAGATCGACCCGCTGGCCGCGATAGTCCTTGAGCAGCCGGGCCAGGATCGCCGCCGTGGACTGTGGCTCGATGGGGATGTCGCAATCCGGACAGTGCTGAGTGCCCAGTTTGACGAACAAGAGTCGCAGGAAGTGATGGATCTCGGTCAGGGTGCCCACGGTGCTCTTGCGCCCACCGCGGCTGGTGCGCTGCTCGATGGCCACGGTGGGCGGAATGCCGTGCACCGCATCGACTTCGGGTCGTGCCGCCGGCTGCACGAACTGGCGGGCATAGGCGTTCAGCGATTCCAGATAGCGACGCTGGCCCTCGGCGAACAGGATGTCGAAGGCTATCGTGCTCTTGCCGGACCCGGAAACCCCGGTGATCACGGTGAACTTGCCGTGCGGGATATCGACGTCGATATTGCGCAGATTATGCTCGCGGGCATTGTGGATGCGGATCAGATCGACCGGGGGACGGCGGTAGCTGGCGGGGGCTTCGGCTACCCGGAAATCCCCCCGGCGCTGCGCGCCACCCCCCTTTGTCAAAGGGGGGTGGGGGCGGTCCGCCGCGCGGAGGATTTCATAAGCTCGCAACGCCCTACCGGTATGACTTTCCGCGCAATCCATCAGCTGCTCCGGCGTCCCGGCGCAGACCAGCTCGCCACCGCCCTCGCCACCTTCCGGGCCCAAATCGATCAGCCAGTCGGCAGCGCCGATCACGTCCAGATTATGCTCGATCACCACCAGGGTATGGCCTTGCGCCAACAATTCGTCGAAGGCGTCCAGCAACTTGCCGATGTCCTCGAAATGCAAGCCGGTGGTCGGTTCGTCGAACAGGAACAGCGTGGGCTGGTCGGTCCCGCTCTTGCGCGCCTTGGCCAGGTGGCCGGCCAGCTTGAGGCGCTGGGCTTCGCCGCCGGACAGGGTCGGCACTGGCTGACCCAGACGCAGATAGCCGAGCCCCACGGCGTCCAGCGGCGCCAGGGCGCGCTGTACCTCGGCGTGATCCACAAACAGCGCCAGCGCCTCGGTCACTGTCAGCTCCAGGACATCCGCGATGGAATAGCCGCGTTCGGCGCCGACGGGCCGCAGTCTCACCTCCAGGATTTCCGGTCGATAGCGACGCCCGTCGCAGTCCGGGCAGCGCAGATAGACATCGCTGAGGAACTGCATCTCGACATGTTCGAAACCCGACCCCTGACAGGTCGGACAACGACCATTGCCGGCGTTGAAACTGAAGGTGCCGGCGGTATAGCCGCGCTCCTTGGCCACCGGTTCGGCGGCGTAGAGCTTGCGCACCGCGTCCAGGGCACCGACATAGCTGAGCGGATTGGAGCGCGCCGTCTTGCCGATCGGTGACTGGTCGACCAGCACCACTTCGCCGATCTCCCGGGCGCCATGGATCGCCCGGTGCGCGCCCGGCATCTCGGTCGGCTTGCCCTGTAGCTTGAGCAGGCCGCGATGCAGCACTTCGGTGATCAGGGTGGACTTGCCGGAACCGCTGACCCCGGTGATGCAGACCAGCCGGGCCAGCGGGATATCGACGTCAAGGTGTTTGAGATTATGCGCCGCCGCGCCTTGAATCCTCAGCCAGTGCTTGGCCGGCGCTTGCGATGCACGCTTGCGGGTCAAATGACGGGCGCCGCTCAGATACTGGCCGGTCAGCGAGCGCGGCTCATGCGGTAGTTCGCTCGGTGGCCCGAAAGCGACGATCTCGCCACCCCGCTCGCCCGGCCCCGGCCCCAGGTCCAGGATCCGGTCGGCGGCGCGCATCACCTGCGGGTCATGCTCGACCACCACCAGGGTATTGCCGGCGTCGCGCAGCCGGGTCAGCACCCCGATCACCCGGTCCATGTCGCGCGGATGCAGGCCGATCGAGGGTTCGTCCAGCACGAACAGGGCATTGACCAGCGAGGTGCCCAGGGCCGTGGTCAGATTGATGCGCTGCACCTCGCCGCCGGACAGGGTGCGCGACTGCCGATCCAGGGTCAGATAGCCCAGGCCGACCTCGTCCAGATAGCGCAGCCGGCCACGGATTTCGCCCAGTAGCTGCTCGCCGGCTTCGTCCAGCGGGGCCGGCAGTTCCAGGGCATCGAAGAACGCCCGGCAGCGACGGATCGGCAGCTGCATGACATCGTGGATGTTCAGTCCCGGCAGGGACCGCAAGCGCTCCTCGGTCAGCGTCACGCCACGCGGCCGGAAGCGCAGCGCCGGAACCAGCGCCGCAGCAGCTTCAAGCTCGCTGCCCAACCGCCACAGCAGGGCCTCGGTCTTGAGCCGGGCGCCGTCACAGGCCGGACACTGATCGTAGCTGCGATAGCGCGACAGCTGCACCCGCACATGCATCTTGTAGCTGCGCGACTCCAGCCAGTCGAAGAACCGCCGGGCCCCGTACCAGACCCCGTCGTCCCAGCCGCCCTCGCCCTCGATCACCCAGTCGCGCTGCTCCGGGCTCAGTTCCCGCCAGGGTATATCGACCGGAATCCCGCGCTGGCGGGCATAACGGATCAGATCGTCCTGGCATTCGCCATAGGCCGGCGACTGCCAGACCCGGATCGCTCCCTGGGCCAGGGTCTTGCCGGGGTCCGGGATCACCAGCCCGTAGTCTATGCCCATGGTGCGGCCGAAGCCGCGACAGGTCTCGCAGGCGCCGACCGGCGAGTTGAACGAGAACAGATTGGGTATTGCCTCGCGATAATGGGTATCGCAGTCCGGGCAGTGCAGATCCTCGGAGAACCGCCAGGGTTCGCCCGGCTTGCGGTTCTCGTCCAGGGGATGCACGAAAACCAGGCCGCGACCATGACGAAACGCCGCTTCCAGCGCCTCCAGCAAGCGATCACGGCGTGTGCCATCAAGCCGGAAGCGGTCCTGCACCACCCGCAGCATGCCAGCGGCCAGCGTTTCCACCCGAGTGTAACCCTGCTGGCCGAGCAGAGCGCGGATCTCATCCTCGCCGAAGTTGTCCGGAATCACCACCCGGAAGGCGATCATCACCGGGGTGCCGGGTGCGACTTCCGCGATCAACCGGTCGGCCACGCTTTGTGGCGTGTCGCGCACTACCCTGCGGCCGCAGCCGCT
>CAYMHN010000241.1:0-5915 GCA_964390235.1 uncultured Candidatus Competibacteraceae bacterium | reverse complement strand
GATCAGCAGCAGCAGGACCCGCGCCCGTGAGCCTGATGCTGGATGTGCAGCAGGCCGTGGATCTGCCGGGTCTGCCGAGTCTCGACCAACTCCGGCGCTGGTCCGAGGCGGCCGTGCTGGCCGGCGATGGCGAGCGCGAACTGACCATCCGGATTGTCGACGAGGCCGAGAGCGCCGCGCTGAACGCCGCCTACCGGCACAAGCACGGCCCCACCAATGTGCTGTCCTTCCCGTTCGAGGCGCCGATCCCCGAAGTCGATGTCGGGCTGTTGGGCGATGTGGTGCTGTGCGCGCCATTGGTGGTTCGCGAGGCGGCGGCGCAGGGCAAGCCGGTGGAGGCGCACTGGGCGCATCTGGTGGTCCACGGGGTATTGCATCTGCAAGGCCATGATCATCAGCAGGCCGAGCGGGCCGAGGCCATGGAGCGACTGGAAGTCCGTATCCTGCATGAACTCGGCTACGGCGATCCCTACGCGGAGTGCACCGCGCCATGAGCGACGGGCCGTCTGACTCGCCTGACCGAAGGTCGTGGCTGGAACGATTCGGGTTCTCGCTGGGGAGCAGCGAGCCGCGCGACAAGGAAGAACTGCTGACGCTGCTGCGCGACGCCCAGCAGCGTCAACTGCTCGATGCCGATGCCCTGACGATGATCGAAGGGGTGCTGGCCGTGGCCGATTTGCGGGTACGGGATGTGATGATCCCGCGCGCGCAGATGGTGGTGGTGGAGCTGGACTGGCCGCTGGAGCGTCTGCTGGCCACGGTGGTCGAGTCCGGCCACTCGCGGCTGCCGGTGATCGATGACGACCGCGACGATATCATCGGCATTCTGATCGTCAAGGACTTGCTGCGCTACTTCGCCGAGGGGGGCGGCGAACTGCCACTGCGCGATCTGCTGCGCCCGGCCAAGTTCATTCCGGAGAGCAAGCGGCTCAATGCCTTGCTCAAGGAATTCCGCAGCACCCGCTTGCACATGGCCATCGTGGTCGATGAATACGGTGGGGTGGCCGGACTGGTGACCATCGAGGACGTGCTGGAGCAGATCGTCGGCGAGATCGACGATGAGCATGACGACTCCGATAGCGATGACGATATCCGGCCGATCGGCGAGCGCACCTACCTGATCCGGGCACTGACTCCGGTCGAGGATTTCAACGAGTTCTTCCACTCCGAACTCAGTGACGAGAAAGCCGATACCATCGGCGGTCTGGTGATGATGGAGTTGGGCCATCTACCCAAGCGCGGCGAGGTGGTCGAAGTACAGGACTGGCGGTTCCGGGTGCTGCGGGCCGACGATCGCCGTATCCACTTGCTGGAGCTGACCCTGCCGCCGTCCGAGACCGATACGGCGCGGGCCGCCTACGGCTGACCGGCCCGACGATTTCGTGCCCGATACCCCGGAACAGACCCGCGGCCAGCGTCTGCTGAACGATGCCCTGGCGCTGATCGCCGGTGCCTTGCTGGTGCTGGCCTATGCCCCGTTCGAGCACTACTGGCTGGCGCCACTGGCCTTGGCCCTGCTGGTCTGGAGCTGGCAGGGAGCCGCGCCGCGCCGCGCCGGCTGGCGGGGTTTTCTGTTCGGCCTGGGACTGTACGGCGGCGGCGTGTCCTGGGTGTATATCAGCCTGCATGTCTACGGTGGCGCGCCGCCGCTGTTCGCGGCGCTGGCCAATGGGCTGCTGATCCTGTATCTGGCCCTGTATCCGGCGCTGGCCGGCTATCTACTGAACCGCTACTGGCCGGGCGCCGGTCCGCGGCGCTGGCTGCTGGTGCTGCCCGCCCTGTGGCTGGTATTGGAGTGGCTCAGGAGCTGGCTGCTGAGCGGCTTTCCCTGGCTGGCGCCGGGCTACAGCCAGACCACCGGTCCCCTGGCCGGACTGGCGCCGATCGCCGGCGTGCAGGCCGTGGGCTGGGCGGTACTGCTCAGCGCCGGCCTGCTGTTGCTGATCTGGCGGCATCGCTACCGCCCTCTTTGGTTGCTGCTGCTGGTCGGACTGTGGGGCGGCGGCTGGTGGCTGGACCGGCTGGTCTGGACCGAACCGGCCGGCGAGCCGCTGCGGGTCAGCATGATCCAGGGCAATATCGACCAGAAGCAGAAATGGGAACCGGAGTCGCTGCAACGCACCCTGGCCCTGTACAGCGGACTCAGCGATCGAGTGGCGGCGAGCAGCGACCTGATCATCTGGCCCGAGACCGCCATCCCGCTGTTCATCGAGGACCTCGACCCGACCTTCCGCGGGCTGTTGCGGACCCATGCCCTGAGCACCGGGACCGACTATCTGATCGGCGCGCCGTCCGGCAACTGGGAGACCCGCGAGTATTACAACGGTGTGCTGGCGGTGGGCGAGCGGGGCGGTTTCTACCGCAAGCACCATCTGCTGCCGTTCGGCGAATACCTGCCGATGCGCTGGCTGTTCAAGCTGTTCCACGGCTTCGTCGATATCCCCATGGCCGACTTCAGCGCTGGCGACGCCCATCAGCCGCTGCTGCGCGCCGGCGGCCATCCGGTCGGGGTGTCGATCTGCTTCGAGTCGGCCTTCGGCAACGAGATCGCCCGCGCCCTGCCGGAAGCCGCCTATCTGGTCAACGTCAGCAATGACGGCTGGTTCGGTGACTCCCTGGCCCCCGCCCAGCACCTACAGATCGCCCGCATGCGCAGCATCGAGACCCGCCGCTGGATGGCCCGCTCCACCAACACCGGCATCACCGCCCTGATCGACGAGCGCGGCCGGGTGGTGGAGCAGGGGCCGCAGTTCGAGGTCACGGTGGTGCGCGGCGAGTTGCAACCGCTAAGCGGGGCGACCCCCTACGTGCGGATCGGCGACTGGCCGGTGCTGCTGGTATGGTTCGGCCTGTTGGCCGTCGGGTGGGCAAGAAAGTAGCAAATCTACAATGCCCGCATACAGGGCGATCGCGCTTGACCCCGCGCGCTTTGCCGTGACGATGCGCGAACCCTGGCAGCTGGTCGATCGTATGGTTTCTCGTTATACTTAATTTATGCTCATGCCATGAATATTCAGGAGCCGACCATGGCGTACCCGTCAACCGATGCTAACGACCTCCTTCGCTCGCGCGGTATCCAGGCCCCTCCGGGAACGCTGGAGAAGGCACTGGCGGCGGCGGTGGCTGAACTGGATGTACTGGTGACACGGGACTCGCTGCACGAACTTACCGCTGCCGAGATCGACGTGCTTCAGGCCGGTGGTTTCGATCTGGAACCACGTGCCGAGAGCCCGCTGGACCCCTTGGCGAAAACCGCCGCCGAATATGCCGCGCTGCTCAAGACCAGCCTGACGGCCCGGGCAGCTGCCGAACGGCTCGGCGTCGATGTCAGTCGGATACGCCAGCGCCTGGCCGAGGGTTCGCTGTACGGTTTCCGCCACGACGGCAAATGGCATATCCCCGCCTGGCAGTTCGTGGACCATGCGCTGCTGCCCAATCTCGGTACGGTAGCGGTCCGGCTCGATGACGAACTGCATCCGGTCGCCGTGACCCGCTGGTTCCTGACGCCCGACCCCGATCTGATGCCGGATGCCGTCGATCGGCCGCTGAGTCCCCGGGCCTGGTTGCAGGCCGGCTTTCCGGCAGAACCCGTTGCGCTACTGGCCGGCGACCTGTAAGTCGCCCGGCTTGTGGCGGCATGGCCAAGTTTCCCGACCCGCCGCCGCCGAACCGACTGGCTCGCACACCACCGGAACGGGTCGTTCTGGAATCGGGTACCCTGCTCTGGCGGGTGTACTTTCGCGGCGGTCCCTACCCCGGCGTCTGGAACGCCATGCGGGATTTCGGTCCGACCATGGCGCGCTTCGACCACCACCTGATGGACAAGGATGGCAGACCCCACCAGCAAGCGCGCAAGATTCTCTACGCCGCCCTGGACGGCGTGACCTGCCTGGCCGAGGTGTTCCAGCGCACCCGTTTGATCGACCGCCATGCCCATGACCCCTGGCTGGTCGGCTTCGCGCTGGATCGGTCGCTCGAACTGCTCGATCTGACCGGTACCTGGCCGACCCGGGCCGGTGCGTCGATGGCACTCAACACCGGTCCCCGCCCGCGGGCGCGGCGCTGGTCGCAGGCCATCCACGCAGCCTATTCGGGGATGCACGGGCTGTACTACCCCTCGTCGATGAATGCCAACCGACCGGCGGTGGTGCTGTATGAGCGGGCCGAGATCGCCGGTGTGCTGCCGACACGGCCGATGTTTCATCGCGCGCTGGCCGACCCCGCCCTGTTCACCCTGCTGCGCAACACGGCGATCGATCTGGGCTATCGGCTGGTTTAAGGCGATTTCCTGGAAAATTAATGTCCCATCCTTCAAATTGCTTCTCCTCTGATGGGAGGCCAAACAGTAGGCCGCGCAGCCAGCCGCCGATCTGACGGCCCAGCTCGATCATCAGCCGGGCGTCGTGCTCGTAGCGGCGCAGCGGGATGAGCTTGAGTTCGTAGGCCAGCCGCCACAGGTGGCGGCAGATTTCCAGATCGAGATTGGCGCGATTCAGCGGCGCGATCTTGTCGCGCGTGTAGCTGGCCTCGACCAGCGCCTGCAAGACTTCCAGCAGCCGGGTTTCCAGCTGTTCGCCCAGGGTGAAGCGACGGTTGCGCGGAAAACCGTCCAGCAGCGGAATCAGCCACAGCAGCAGGGCGTGGCAGTCCTGCACGGCCTTGGGCAGTTCCTCTTTCGGCAATGGTGTCTTCATAAAAATCGACCAGGGGCTACGCCCCTGGACCCCGTAAAGGGTAAAAGATCAAAGGACAAAGCGTTACAACGTCCTGGCGAGGCGGAACCCCAGATAGAAGTTGCGCTCGACCGGCGCGTACCTGTAGCGGGAGGCCGCACGCAGGTGACGCGGATCGTCGAGCCACGAGCCGCCCCGGAGCGCCCGCCGGGCGCTGCTTTCGGCGTCCGCACAACGCTGTTCGGCACCGCCATAAGCCTCATCAAACTCGGAACAGGTCCATTCCCAGACATTACCGTGTACCTCGTGCAATCCCCAGGGATTGGCGGGAAACGAGCCCACCGGGGCGGTCTGCCGCCTACCATCCCATTCACTTCCACAACCCTGACAGTTGGCATTGTTGGTCCCGATCTCCTCGCCCCACCAGTAGGCCGTCGGGGCCCCAGCACGGGCGGCGTATTCCCATTCGGCTTCGGTGGGTAAGCGATATTCATGGCCCGTCTGCTCGCTCAGCCACCGGGCGTAGTCCGCCGCATCATGCCAGCTGACATTGATCACCGGGCGATAGCCGCGTCCCCAGCCGCGATCATTCGGCAAGGTGCGATTGGTTGCAAGGGCGAAGCGGTCGTATTCGGCGAAGGTCACGGCGTACTTGCCAAGGTAGAAATCGCGGACGTTGACGGTGTGCCGGCGTTCCCGGTCCGCTGTGCGTCCCGCTTCGTTCGTCGGACTGCCCATGGGGAAGCTGCCACCTCGGATGAACTCCATCTCCGGGGTGAACATTAAAGTTGTCAGCCGCCTGATCTCTGTCTGCCGTTCGTCTAGTTCACCTTCAAGCTCAGCAATGGTTTCACGGTCTTTTAGGGACTGTTCTCGGAGTGCTTCGTGGTCTTGAAGAAGATCGTTGTAGGTCGTTCGGAGATCTTGCAGGTTCTTCTCATGCTCTTCGATGTCGCGGCGCAACGATGCGATCTCCGAGTTCTGTCGGGCAAGAGCGTCTTCAAGCTCAGCAATGGTTTCACGGTCCTGTTGGTACTGCGTTTCCGCTTCTCCTCGGAGAGTATCTCGTTCTCTTTCGAGGGTTTTGTAGTTCGCTTCAAGTATTTGTAGCGCCTGTGCACGCTCTGCGATACTACGGTTCAACGATCCGATTTGCTCATTCGCTGTCGCAATCTGCCTCTGGACATGGCGAAGTTCTTCACTGGTGCGGTTGAGGTTGCTGCGATCGTCATACCACATCAC
>CAYMHN010000240.1:0-5957 GCA_964390235.1 uncultured Candidatus Competibacteraceae bacterium | reverse complement strand
TCTTGGACACCGACTTGACATTCCCCGCCCGGTCCAGCCCCGGACCGCGCAGAGCCTCGGCGAACCGCAGTTCGCCGTCACGGGCGATGATCAGGCCGCGCAGCTGCTCGAACCCGCGCGCCCGAGCCACCGCGCGCTCCAGCCCGACAACATCGATGCCGCGCGGCGCCGCCAGTGCTGCACCGCCGGTCAGACCCGTCCCCCAGAGGACCGAGCCGGCCAGTCCGGCGAGCATCCGCCGCCGGGTCGGGGAGAAGAGGTGTGTTCGTCCGCCTGGTTTCATGTTCAAGGGAATACCGGTTGCTGTTTCTGATGGCTCTGACCATCCGGCGGCGATCGAGTTTGGCGCGGGCTGCCGGCGGAGCGTAACCCGCTGCCCGGCTTTGACAATTCCGGCAGGCTCGACTATAAAAACCGGTAATCTCCCGCAGCTTTCAGGACGAATCAGGCATGACCGCCCCGGCGATCCGGCGTACCGGATTCCTCGCGCATGAACTTCGCGAGCATCCCCGCAGCGCCCGGCTGCGCGGAGTGACAACCCGGAAGACCGAGTGGTTGGCGGGTTTCCCTGTCGTGTTTGCCTCCCTGGATTATCGTCGTATAACAACGCTGCTGGTCAAAGAAAATCAGCAACTTGGTGGCATTGATGAATGTTATCCGTCGAAATCGTCGTGTTGTAACGCGATAGTGCTGACCGTTGAAATATAGTTAGCGTGTTAAAAATGACAACATTCCGAGCAGCGGTTCTCTTTCTTCTAATGTCGGGGGTGGCCTTAGCGGCCGGGATAAAAAAGATGACAGACCTTGATCTGGCTTTTGAGGCCGCAACAAAAAACTCCGCAAAGCAATCGGATTACTACAATCTATTTTTAAATTCCGAGATATTTATTCCAACTCATGAAGTCCCGCCGGAAGATCGCCGCAAACGCGCCGGCGAAAATGAAACGATTAGACCGATTATTGTGGATTCCGAAGGCAAGGCATATTTAATGCTGTTCGATAGTAAAGAACGATTGAGCGCTTGGGCAAAACGTGAAGTCGGTTTCGCTGCGGTTCCGGGACACGTTGTTGTGGAAATGATGAGTCCAGATACCCACTGGGCTCTGAACGTAGGAACGGATTACGTGAAAATATTTGTTGCCGATGAAATCAAATGGTTGAAGGAAACCGTAGCTAGGTCTCGACAAGAAAAAATCTCTAAAGGAACGAAAGTCTTTGTGGGAGCGCCGGCGAAAATTCCTGCCGGGCTGGTAGAGTCATTAACAAAAAAACTCGAGCGCAATCCTGAGGTAATCGAGGCATATTTGGGCCAAGTTCACTACATGAAGGAAGGTGAGGTACCGCACCTCACGCTAGTCTTCCGAATCGACCCCGTGTCTCCATCGACGATTGATGCAATCCGCAAAGATGCGGCTACTGCAACCCGGGGCTTCCTGGGCAAAGACGGTTATATCGATATTTTTGTTGATGACGGTAAGGGGGTAGCGTCCGAAGTTACCAAGTCGGTAAAACCGTTCTATGTTCGGAAAACCACACGCTAACAAGTGCGTCGAACCGACCTCGAAACCCGCTGGCGCGGGATTCTCGGCGGCTCACGCACGGCGTTAGTTTTCTTACGGGAGATGTGAGTGATTGATTTCGAATGGAATGAAGACAAAGCCACAAAGAATGAGGAGAGGCATGGAATTAACTTCTCAGAGACGACAGCTGTGTTTGCTGATCCACTGGAATTAACCATCTCAGATCCAGATCATTCATTTGAAGAATATCGGTTTCTCAGCAAGCGCCCGTAAAGCAACCAGGCACGAGCAGAAATATTATGAGCAAAACTACTGAATCGAATGACATGAGACCTGAATATGACTTTTCAGGTGGCGTCCGTGGTAAACATTACCTTGCCTACCAGCAAGGTACAAACGTTGTTTTCCTCGAACCTGATATTGCAGAGGTTTTCAGAGATTCAGCATCTGTAAATCATGCGCTTAGAATGCTAATCGATTTGGCTGATAAGGAATTGAAGAGAAACCTGACAAAGGACTCAAGCGGTCGCTCGTAACCTCGCACCGCTTAGCCCAACTGTTTATCGACAAATATCATGACTACCACACACCTTAGAAGTAGAGCCTGCTGCGATCTGACAGTCGCTGGGGTAGTGGCTGGAAAGTTTCAACTCCCGCTACCGGAACGAGCAGCCTGACAATTCGTTGCAGCGGAGTCGCTACCACGGTTGCTGAACTCAACTGTTGAATCGTATGCAAAAATAATCGTGCCCGTGGCCGCCGCTGCCCTGGCGTTGCTGGACCGGGCGATTCGGCTGATCGCTACTGCGGCGCTGGTCGTGCTGATCCTCATCATCCTTGCCAACGTCGTTGCGCGCTACGCTTTCGGCAACTCCTTGATCTGGGCTCAGGAAGCCGGCATCTGGCTGTTCATCACCATCATCTTTCTGGGGATACCGCTGGCGCACCGCGCCAGGCTGCATCTGTCGCTGAACGTGGTGGTGGACAAGCTGCCGGCAGCGGTGCGCCGCTGGACCGATTTGCTGGTGGATGTCGTGCTCACCGCTGTCACGCTCATGCTGCTCCTGGCGGGTTTCGATCTGATGGAACGGATCGGCGGCACCAGTCCCGCCTTGGGTGTACCGCTGTGGCTGAAGTTCGCCGGCATCCCGCTCAGCTGCGCCGCCAGCCTGATCTACATCGCCGGCCGCGGCGTGGAGGGCCACTCACCGCTGTGGCATGGCCCCCTGGCCCTGGTGCTGGGCGGGCTGCTCTATCTGACGATCAACGAATGGCAGCTGCTGGCGCTCCCCGTGAACTCGGCGAGCCTGGTCATGGGACTGACCTTCGTCGGCGGACTGTTGCTGGGGGTGCCGGTGGCGTTCGCGCTGCTGTTCGCGGTATTTCTGTCCGGGCTGGGAGCGATGGTTCTGCCACCGGCGGCGCTGGTCCAGAACATGGTCAACGGCGTCGGAAAATTCCTGCTTCTGGCCATTCCCTTCTTTCTCACGGTCGGTGCGCTGATGAATGCGGGCGGACTGTCGCGCCGGCTGATGGACTTCGCCTTCTCGCTGGTGGGGCATCTGCGCGGCGGGCATGCCCAGGTCAGCGTGGTGTCCAGCCTGTTGTACGGTGGTATCTCGGGATCGTCCTATTCGGAAGCCGCGCTCAGTTCCAAGCTGCTGGTGCCGCAGATGATCCGCCATGGCTATGCGGCGCCCTTCGCCTGCGCGATCACGGCGAGTTCCGGGATACTGCCCAACATCATACCGCCCTCGATCGCGCTGCTGATCGTGGCGGCGGTGGCCAATCTCTCGGTCGGTTCCCTGTGGCTGGCCGGGATCGGCCCCGGACTGGTGATCGCGCTGTGTTTGATGGTGACGGTTTACCTTCTGGCGCGCTGGCATGGCCATGGTTCGGCAAGCCCGCGCGCCTCGGCGGCGCAGATCGCCAGCAAGGGGCTGCATGCCGTTCCGGTCCTGGTGCTGGCGGTGATCATCCTCGGCGGTATCCGGTTCGGCATCGTCACGCCGACCGAAGCCGGGGTGCTCGCCGTGGTCTATGCCTGGTTGCTCGGCATGGTCGGGTATCGGGAGTACGGAGCGAGGGGGCTGTGGGAAGCGCTGAGCCGCGCGGCGCTGGAGGCGGCGCTGGTGGGCCTGCTGATCGGCGCCGCTGCGCCCTTTGCCTTCATTCTGGTCGCCGAACAGGTGCCGCAGACCGTGGTCGGTTTGCTGACCGCGCACATCGACAGCGTCATCCTGCTGTTGTTGCTGGCCAACCTGATTCTGCTGCTGTTCGGCATGTTCCTGGACATCGGCGCGGCGATCCTGATCCTGACGCCGTTACTGATGCCGCTGGGTGCGGCGATCGGCATCGATCCCATCCACTTCGCGCTGATCATCGTGGTCAATCTGATGCTGGGCGGGATTACGCCGCCCGTGGGCATGCTGGCGTTCATCTCCTCGACGGTCACCGGAACACCGGTACACCGTATTTTTCGGGCCTTGTGGCCGTTCCTCGGCGCCTTGCTCGTGGCCTTGCTGATCATCACCTTGATTCCCGAAGTCTCCATCGGCATCCTGAAGCTGATTTGACGAATCACGGACTTGCCAACCAAGCAGGAGTGTCCCCCATGCCTGACATCTACATCGACTACCTCAATGCAATGGACGTGGCGGCCTTGGAGCTTACCCCCGAAGAGATTCTGGACGCGGTCGAGCGGGCCCTGGACGCGCAGGGCCGAGGTGAAACGGTGATCGAACCGCGGGTGCATCTGGTGCCGGAAACCTCCGAGAAAGGGCATTTCAACATACTGCGCGGCTGCATCAATTCCATGGGCGTGGCCGGGGTCAAAGTGGTGGGCGATTTCGTCGACAACTACCGGAAAGGTTATCCCTCGGAACTGGCGGTACTGAACCTGTTCGACCCCGAAACCGGCGTCCCCCTGGCGGTAATCGACGCCAGCGCCATCACCGACATGCGCACCGGGGCGGTGACCGCGCTGGGAGCGAAATACCTGGCACGCAAGGACAGTCGCGTGCTCGGGCATGTCGGTGCCCGCGGCACCGCGTACTGGAATGTCCGGCTGCTCGACCGACTGTTCGATTTCAACGCGATCCGGGTCCACTCCCGGCGCCCGGAGAGCCGCGCGGCGTTCGCCGCCCGGCTACGCGAGGATCTCGGCAAGGACATCGTGGTGACCGACACCTGGGAAGACTGCCTCAAGGGCGCGGACATCCTGGTGGAAGCCTCGCGCCTGCCCCGGCCGGAACCGCTGTTTCGCACCGACTGGGTGAAACCCGGGGCGCTGGTGATTCCCTACGGCACCATGAGCGCGGTCGAACTCACGCTCACCGACATCATGGACAAGGTGGTGGTCGACGACTGGGGCCAGTGCCGTCCGGGGCTGCCCTACGGCGCCCTGCGCCGACACGTGGACCAGGGCAAGGTGACCGAGGACAGTCTGCACGCCGAGCTGGGACAGATCGTCTGCGGCAGCAAACCGGGGCGCCAGAGCGAGGCCGAGACCATCCTGTTCTGGCATCGCGGGCTGAGCATCACCGATGTGGCGCTGGGTGTGGCGCTACTGGACAAGGCCCGCGGCCTCGGTATCGGCCAGCGGCTGCGCTTCGCCTGAGGCGTGCTGCACGCTTCGATGGCACTGATCGCCTGTTCCCGGATGTACAATGTCGCGCCCGGCGCGGCAGCAGTCAGTACCGCGAGCTATCAGAGGCTGATCGAATGAACCCGATCACCCTGACTGGCCAGGATCTGACGCCCGAGCTGCTGTGGCGGATTGTCCGGCAGCCGACCGGGGTGGCGATTGCACCCGCTGCACGAGAGCGTATTGCCGCGGCGGAGGCGACCGTGCGTGCCCATCTGGGGCGCGACACGCCGATGTACGGACTCAATCGCGGGCTCGGCAAGCGGGTCACGCAGACGCTGCCGGCGGAGGCCATGGCCGACTTCGCCCGCCAGACGATCCGCGGTCGGGCGAACGCGGTCGGCCCGCGCCTGCCGGCGGAAACGGTGCGTGCGGTCATGGCGGTGCGACTCAACGGGCTCTGCCTCGGCCTGTCCGGTGTGTCGTTGACGGCGGCGGAGCTGCTCACGGACTGTTTGAATCTCGACCTGATCCCGGAAATTCCAAGCTACGGCTCGATCGGGGAGAGCGATCTGTGCCAGATGGCCTGCCTCGCCTTGTGCCTGCTGGGGGAAGGGGAGGCGTGGTTCGGCGATCAGCTATTGCCGGCGGGCGAAGCGCTGGCGCGGGCCGGACTTGCGCCGCTCGATCCGGGGCCGAAGGACGGACTCGGACTGATTTCGGCTTCCGCGGTGTCGGTGGCGATCGGTGCACTCGCGCTGGCCGAGCTGGATCAGCTGATGCACGCTGCCGGCGTGGCCTGCGCCCTGTCGTTCGAAGCCTTTCGCGCCAATCCGAGCCCACTGGATCCC
>CAYMHN010000239.1:0-5966 GCA_964390235.1 uncultured Candidatus Competibacteraceae bacterium | reverse complement strand
GGTGGCGGCGGTGGCGGCGGCGGTTCTGGTATCACCGGGCGACTGGGCGGCTCATCGTCACCATTACCGCCGAACAGCGCCGGCACACCAATCAAGGCGGGAATCACCGGAATCACCGGAATCGGGGTGATCCGGGGCGATACGCCGACTGCCGCGGCCGCCGGATCGACAGGGGCGGCGCCGATGGGCATACCCGCCACGCAGATCATCAACACACCCAGGCAACACTCCTCGGCAAACAGCAGGTCGTACTGCTGGCTGGATCCCAGTCGTACATCACAACCGCGGGCATAGTTGATGGTAACTTCCGACTGCTCGGCGGTCATCACCCGATCCCCCGGGAACAGCCGCATGCTGCTGGTACCGGGCAGGATCTCATCCTGGTTGCGGCGTACCGTCACCGTGCCCTGAATCCCGTCGAGCTGGGCGATGGAACCGTCGGCGCTGTCCTCGTCATTGACACAACACAGGGCACCGTCACGGATCGACAGCCGCATGTTCTGCGGCAGGCGGATCACGCAACCATAGTCGAAACGGATCACCGCACCGCTGTCGGCCAGGGTGATCACGTCGTCATCCCGATGCAGACGCTGACCTGTTTCAGCCGATCCGGTCAGACCTCCCCGCTCGACCAAAACGCCGCCTTCGAATGACATCAGCGTGGCGATGCCCTCATTCTCCTCGGCCCGTACCAATGACATGCTCAGCAGTAACACCAGCACCACTGTGGCATAGTGTCGCAATCTCACTGTCGCTCCCATGGTCATCCCCCCACGACTATGGCAAGTTCGTGCACAGCGGCGAGCCTCGCGCGGCTGGTGTCGTCAGCCCCTGGCGCCGCGGCTATGCAGATCAGCAATACTCCCAGGCAGCATTCCTCGGCAAACAGCAGGTCACGTTGCTGGTTCGACTCCAAGCGGATGTCACAACCCCGGTCGTAGGCGATCGTCACCTCCGACTGGTCACCGGTCACCACCCGATCCCCGGGCAATAAGGCCATGCCGGCCACACCCGCCAGGTTCTGACCTTCCCGGCGAACCGTGACCGTCCCCCGGGGTGCCTCCAGTTGAGCAATCGCTCCGTCCGCCCCGGCTTCGTCATCCACGCAACACAGGGCACCGTCGCGGATCGGCAGGCGCATGTTCTGCGGCAGACGGATCGTGCAGCCAAAATCGAAACGGATCACCGCGCTGCCTCCGGCCAGGGTGATCACCACATCGTCGCGCAACAGTCCTTGACCCGCTTCACCCGGGCTGGTCGACCCCGCCCGCTCGACCAGCACATTGCCCTGCGCTGTTTCAAGCGTGGCGATAATCTCCCATTGCTGCCCCCATGCCGATGCCATACTCGCCAGGGTCAAAAGCAACAAGACGGCGAGCAGACGGGGGCTTCTCGTGGCATTTATCATTACTTCACCCTGTGCGATCGCAATGTCGGCCTTCAGTATAGTTGTAACGTAAGAGAATGCCATAATCGCCTTGAAAAGAAACCCGAACTCCGGGAGCTTGACGCCATTACCACCTGCGCACTGAATCTTATCGAGGACTGGTTCGGCCAGCTGCTGGGTGATACCACCCCGCGCGAGCCGCTGGCTCCGGAACCCGATCCGGCTCCGACAGCGACGCAGCTTCTCAGGGCCAGCAGCTGGCACGGTCTCCAGCCCTTGCTGTACGACCGGCTGCGCCACGCCTCCATGAACCTGCCGGCGGAAGTACTACCCGCGCTGCGCCTGGCCAATCACCGCAGTGTGGCGCTAAGCTTGCTGTGGGCCACGGAACTGCGGCACTTGCTGACCGATCTGCGGGCCGTCGGGGTTCGGCCACTGCTGCTCAAGGGTACGCCGCTGGCATTCAGCTGCTATCCGCAACCCGGATTACGTCCGCGCACCGATACCGATCTGCTGATTCGTCCGGACGACAGAGCCGCGACCTATGACGGCCTGCGGGCACGCGGTTATCGGGCCACGGTCGGCGTCGATGGCGATTACGTCAGCTATCAGTGCTGCTTCATTCAAGCCGGTAGCGGCGATCAGCGTCTGATCGTGGACCTGCACTGGCGGATCAATAACTCGCAACTACTGGCCCCGCTGCTGAGTTACGACGAACTGCTGGACCGCGCTCACCCGGTTCCCGCGCTGGGTCCGCTGGCCCTGGCTCCGGCGCCCGCCGATGCGCTGCTGTTGGCCTGCCTGCACCGGGCCGGACATCTGGCCGATCAGGCCATGATCGAGGGCGAGCAACGCTGCATGGCGGATCGTCTTATCTGGCTGTACGACATTCATCTGCTGGTCAAGACCCTGAACCGGACCGAAGACGAGTCGGCTGGTTCGATCTGGGGGGACTGGCTGCAACGGGTCGAGGCCAAACGGCTGCGTGACATCTGCCGCGATGGCTTGCAGGCGACCGCGAACCGCTTCGCCACACCGGTGCCCGGCCGGGTCTGGCAGGCGCTGCGGGTGCGTGATCAGCACGCCATTCCGGTCGGCGTGTTCCATACTCGGGGCTGGCGGCGCGCCTGGCGTGAACTGGGGGCCCTGTCCGATTGGCGGGCACGCGAACGCTTCGTGCGTGAGAATCTGTTCCCGTCGCCGACCTATATGCGTCACAAATACCCGGAGCGGGGATGGCTGGCACTGCGTTATCTGCAGCGTATCGCCCAGGGTGTGTGGCGGCGGGGCCGTTAGGTGGGGTCGATCGGCACCGCAAACACCGCATACTGTTCGACCCGCTCACCCAGGGGCTGGCCGGCCAGTTCCACCCAGGCATGGGCATTGAAGCTGGCCGAACTACGCTGGACACCGATGTACAGTTGCGCGTCGACACCATCCTGCCGCAACAGGGACCAGACGGTCAGCGCCCGCGCCAGACAGCGGCTGCCGGGCAGCAGCCGCGCCGCACGGCGCACCATGCGATCCACCGCCAGGGCTTCGGGCAGCCACGCGGACCGATCCGTGGCGGCGGTCAACGGTTCCGACTGATAATACCGGCGGGTAGCCTGGAAACCGCGCAGCCATAAGCGCAACCGCACCATCAGCAGCCGCATCAGGCAGAACCGGAACAGGCGCCGTTCGGGGGACGGCCAGCTGTGATAGCGCTGCCAGCCATGGAGGACCATGCGCGGAGCAACTGGTGATCGGATACCGCTCATGCTAGCGTGGTGAACCTTGAACCTCGGGGACGGATTGCCGGATGAGTCTGCGCGACGGCGTATTGCTGCTGATATACCCGTTCAGTTTATCACTGCTGCTGATCATCGGCATCGGTCTGCGCCTGGTCCGGCAACGCCGCTGGATGGCCGGTCTGCTGCTAGTGACGGCGACCTGGCTGTGGCTGTGCGCCACGCCAGCGGTATCGCTGCTGCTGCGGCTGCCCCTGGAACGCCCCTACCCGGTCGAGTCCCTGCCAGCCATTCCCCGGGCCGCCGCCATCGCCGTGCTGGGTGGCGCCATCACCCCGGCCCAGCCACCTTATCGCCCCTATCCCAGCCTGCATGGCGATTCCGATCGGCTTTGGCATGCCGCGCGCCTCTATCATGCCGGCAAGGCGCCGTTGATCTTCGCGGTGGGCGGCGGGCGCGCCGCCGGCGGGCAGCCACTGCCGGAAGCCAAGGCCATGGTGACATTCCTGACCGATCTGGGTGTGCCGCCGGAAGCCATAGTCACGGAGGGGGCAAGCCTCAGCACCTGCGAGAATGCCCGTTTCGGTGAAGCGCTGTTGACCGGGCATGGCATCGATCGCATCCTGCTGGTAACCTCGGCTTACCATCTGCCGCGCGCGCTGGCGACGTTTCGCTCCGCCGGTATCGAAGCGGTTCCGGTGGCGGCCAATGCCGCGACCGTACCAGAGCGGTTCAGGCTGCGCGACTGGTTGCCGGATGCCGGCACCTTGAGCGCCAGTAGCCGGATACTGCGCGAGTATCTGGCGCTGCTGGTCTACTGGCTCAAGGGCTGGGATTGCTGAGCGATACGATCGGTCAGCCGGCCGGTGCGCTCGATACGCAGCGCATCGAACCAGGCATGACCGACAACCTGGAAGTCGTAAGTCGTCTGATCGGATAGCGTGAGCCGCAGGGTCTGAACCGGGCAATCCACCGGTATCTCGAACTCGAACACATAGTCCAGCCACGGCTGACTGCCTCTCAGGGACGGGCCGAACCCCAGCCGCTGGCGCTGCCCCGACTCACAGTGCACACTCCATTGCAGACCATGTGGCGCCACCAGACCGGCCAGACGATAGCGGCCCGAGAAACGATACCGAGCCGGTTTCAGCAGCAAGCGCTGGTCAAGCTGCCAGCGGCGGACATCCTGACCGGCGAAGCGGATTTCCAGCACCCGGCCGCCTCCGTCGATAGCGTCCACGATAGCGATTGCCACCCCGGGCGTGGCTTGCTGGTACCAGTCGAAACCCCAGTCGCTCAACGCCGCTTCGAAGTCGCCATTGTAGGGGGTACCCAGGGTCCGCAAGCGCTCGCCCTCGAGTTGATTGAGCCAGACGAAATACGCCTCCTGCCAGCGCTGCTCGCGCATCAGCCGGTCGAAATAGCGACGCAGGGCGGCGTCATCCAGCGGCAGACCCCGCTGCCGGCCGAGTTCAAGCAGATAATCCAGGGTACTCGGATTGGCTTCCTGGCGGATCGCGTAGGCAAAGAAATCCGTCCACCAGGTCCCCGCGATGGTGTCCAGTCCCTGCTCGATGGCCGCGCGCGCCGCGGGGGAATGAAACAGCTCCAGCAGCACGCCGAACAGTGGCTGATGATAGCGCGGATCAAGCTCAAGGGTATGATCGATGGCGATCAAAGCCGACCGGTAATCACCGAGCAACAGCCACAGTGCCGCAAGGTCGTAGTGGATATCGGCACGGCGTGGCCCGATTCGCGCGGCGGTGGCTGCCAGCACGCCGGCCCGCTCCACTTCCTCTCGCTGGGCCAGCAACAAGGCCAGTAGCGAGTAATTGCGCGGATCCGCCGGGTTGGCGACGATGGCCTGGCGCAACAGCAATTCGGCCTCGACGGGATCATCGGTCCTGCGGGCCAGCCTGCCCAACGCCCTGGGGTGGCCGGGATTGAGTGCCACCGCATCGAGCACCCGCGCCCCGGCACCGTAGCGAGCATGGTGTTCGGCCAGGGCGATACGCCAAGCCTGATAGGCCGCCAGCAGGACGATCGGCAGCACGACGGCCAGGATCAACAACGGTGATGCTGAGCGGGCCCGATGTGGGCGCTGGTTCGAGGCTGATGCGGTGATGGCGGTTTTGATGATCGACCGCATCACGAATCGATCCGTAATGCCGTTAGCCGCGGTTCGCCCGCCGACCGGCCCAGACTCAGCCACAACCAGCCCGCGGCGCGTTGCTCATGCCCCGTCTGACGCCAGCGCAGCAGATAACGTCCCTGGCCATGGGCATGCTCGCAGCCGATCTCCCAGTGCAGATCGCTGATGATCAGGACCCGATGGCTGGTATTTTCGAACAGTGCCTGATAGGACTGTCCCAAGGCCAGGGCTTCCCGGGTCGGAACCTCGAACAGACCCATCAGGGTCGCCATTTCGCCACGCTCGAAAGCCGCGACGAAGCGGGCCAGGGTATCGGTCAGTTCGAACGCCACCAGTCCAAGATAACGTCCGGTATCCTCCTCGACACAGGTCAGCGAGGCGGCTTGCGCGCCATCCGCCTCCAGAATCCGACCCGGATCTCCGAACCCGATCAAGCCGGGCAAACGATCAGCCTCCGGACCGGCAACCGGAGCCATGGCCCCCTCCGCACCGTCGCCGGCCGGTTGCAGCAGATAAAGCCCCCACAGGAACAGAACCGCAAGCAACCCGAGTTCGGTCATGATCAGACCCGGCATCAAGCGCGCCACCCGTGGGTTGACCCTTGGCCAGCGCAGTCGCGGAGTGCTGGTGGCTTGCCGCGGCCCCGGGTCGGGCGCTGGTCGCCGGGGCCGCTCCACGGTTTCGGCCGCTGGCGTCA
>CAYMHN010000238.1:0-5977 GCA_964390235.1 uncultured Candidatus Competibacteraceae bacterium | reverse complement strand
CACCCGGTGGCGCTGGATCGCTTGCGCCGCGCTGCCCGCGGCCGCGCCTTCGCTGGATGCCTGCTTGTACGGCCGGTGGTCCATGAATGTGTCCTCGCGCCGCTGCCGCTGCAACAGTGGCTGGAAGTCTCGGGTGGTCATGCCGGGCGAGTGGGTCACGCCCGGTTTCTGTCAGGGTGACAGGATGGATGAGAGACGTTTCCGGATGATTTCCAGAGGAGCTGAGGCGTGTTTCGAATATTTCCGGCTACGGCGCCAGCAGCAGCACCTTGGTCTGGCTGGGTACCACCCGCATGCCGGGGCAATTGGTCGAGTTCTGCAGCGACATGCTGGTCACCCGGGTGGCCGGCATGCCGCCCACCAGTACGGTGAACGCTCCGGTCAGATGCCGTGATGGTCCCATCACGGTGCCGGAGGCCACGCCCATATTGACCCCCGCGTTGTCACCATTGGTCAACGGGACCACCGTGCTCATATTGTGCGCCGGCGCGCACATGAACAATACATTATAGACGGCTGGCACGCCCATGGGTCCGGTGGCGATATTGGGGTAGGGGATCGGTGTGGGCACCGGGGTCGGGGTCAGGCAGACATCGGGAAATCCCATATCCAGCCCCATCATTTGGGTATTGGCAAACATCGGCGTACTCCTAACCCAGGTGAATTTGTTCGGCATCGACCTTGACCAGTTCCTTGGCGCTCATCAAGGTGTTCTGGCCGTGCAGCTGGAAGTTCTTGCTGGCCCGGTAGTCGATCTGCTCACTGCGTACCTGGTCCAACTCCTCGACGATCTTGTAGCTGCGCTTGACCCGCTTGCTGATCCGTTCCAGCACGCTGTCGAACCAGCGGCCCAGCAGTCTGATCTGATCGATTTCAGCCATCAGCCGCTGACCCAGGCAGTACATCCGATCCACCAGGATCCGACCCTGTCTGGCGCTCAGGCTGAACTCGCCGCCTGCCAGATCAAGCGCCCGCGGCGTGGCCAGCGTGATACCCCGGGCGGCGGCAATATGCAGTTGGCCGTTGCGCACGGCGAGATTCACATCGCCCTCGACACCAAGCTGCAAGGGTGTCGATTCCGAGCGCTCCAGAACGGCGGTGATGAAATATTCCCCATGCTGGCCTATCAGCCAGACACGATCGCCGATCGCCGGCTCCAGCAAGCAGCTCAGCGCGCGGCGCGCCGGCACCGAGGCATACTCGGTCTGGACGCTAAAGGAATCCTGCTCGGCGGCACCGACCGTACCGATGGTCTGCACGGCACCGGCCGAGGGTTTCAGGAACGGAATGACGTCGGCCTTGGGCATGATGAATCCTCATTGAGTAATGACAATTGAATCAATGTGTTGGCTTCCATGCCTCGGCTGTCAGCAGTTCCTCGTCGAATTCCTGCGCGCTGAGCCGGTCGCTGATACGCGCATCCTCATCCCGGATGCGATGCAATTTGGCGCGGCTTAGCCGCGCCCCGCTCAGGTCGGCGCCGCTCAGATCGGCGTAGGAAAAATCCGCATAGGTCAGATCGGCATCGTTGAACCGCGCGGCCCGTGCCTTGGCGCGGGTCAGGATGCACTGCGCCATGGATGATCCGGAAAAGTCCGCCTGTTCCAGCATGGCGTCGATGAACATGCTCTGCTCCAACCGCATATTGCGCAGGCTGGCTCCGCCGAGTTGGGCTTCGATGAACAGCGCGTTATTCGCGCGGCTGCCATCCAGCCGAGCCCGGGCAAGGTTGGCGTTCTTGAAATTGCACTGGGTCAGATCCGCCTCGCGCAGATCGCAATCGCTCAGGTCGGCCTGCATGAACTGGGTGCGGGCGAAGGATTGTCCGCGCAGATGCTGGCCGCCGAGCCTGGCTTCGATCAGTATCGCCATGTCAAAGGCCGTATCGGCAAGGTTGGCGGCGCTCAAATCCGCTTTCAGCAGCACCGTTTGCACCAGGCGGGTCGCGCTGAAATCGATCTCCTCGGTGGTACACTCGACGATGGCGGTACGCTCCAGGTTCGCCCCGCGGAAGCGGGCACCATTCAGCTGGCATTGGGCAATGGTCGTCGCCTGCAAGCTGGCGGCGCTCAGGTCGGCACGCTTCAGACGGCATTCCGCCAGCTTGGCATTGTCCAGGACGGCCTGACGCAGGCTGGCGGCGCGCAACTGACAGCGGTACAGATTGCTCAGGCGCAGATCGGCCTGATCCAGTTGCGCTTGAGCGAATTGGCAGTTGATCAAGGCGGATTCTTGCAGATGAACACCGTGCAGTCGGCAGCCGCGAAAATCGACGTTCTCGAAAATACCGCCGGCCAGGTCGGCACCGCTGAGATCGCGACCGGCCAGATTGAGTTGGGAAACGATCTCGCCGCGCTTGACCAGGGCGCTCAGTTGTTCGCCGTTCATAAGGCGGTTTCCCGACGCCGTGGGTCGATCCGTGCCTTGGTGGTGAGGGCATCGGTGAACCGGGTGCTTCGATCGGCATGGCAGCGGGCAAGATCGACCTGGAACAGATTGGCGCCGGTGAAATCGGCGCCGCGCAAATCGGCCCGGCTCAGCACCGCCCCCATCAGATTGGTGGCCACCAGGCGCGCCTTGGTTAAATCGGCCTTGACAAAGCGCGTGGCGCGGCCACTGGCCCGGTATAGGTCGGCTGCGGCCAGGCAGCACTCGCTGAGGTCGGCGTCATCCAACAGCGCCTGGCTGAAATTGCAGCCTTCCAGTCGGCTGCCGCGCAGATTGGCTGCCTGCAGAATGCTGTTGCTGAAGTCGCTGCTGCTGAAATCGCAGTTTTCGACCAGACGCAGATTGGTCAGCCGGGTTTCCTGAAACTGGCAGTTTTGACCGGTGGCCGCCAGAAATACCGAGCTTTCCAGTACCGCTGAAGTGAAATCGCTGCCACTGATATCCACCTTGAGGAAATTGCATTTGCGCAGCTGCGCGCCACGCAGTTGCAGGCCGCGTAAATCGCATTCCAGAAACGTCAGCTGTTCTCCCCGTGCTTCGGAAAAATCCGTTTGCGCGAAGCGTGTACCGGTAAATTCGGCATGGTCCAACAAGGCGGCCTGGCACTGGGCCTGGCTGAGGTCGGCCTTGGCCAGCTGCGCGTGGCGCAGATCGGCCTGGCGCAAACTGGCGCCGTTCAGCAGGGCGCCACCCAGATTGGCATTGTGCAGATCCGCGCCATCCAGACGGGTTTCGCGTAGCGAGGCATGCGCCAGCACCGCCCCGAGCAGATTGGCGCCGCTGAGATCAGCACCATCCAGTCGGGCGCTCTCCAGAAATGCGCCGCTCAGGTCGATGCCAGGCAGCACCAGACCGGCCAGATCAGCGCCCGTGAGATCCCGCCGGGCCAGCGATTCACCGCGCTGATAAGCCTGCAAGACGGCTTGGCGCAGGGCCACCGCCTGTTCATCGGTCAGCAGCGGCGCCGGATTCTGATGATGCGCGCCCTGCTGGTAAGCATCCCGTAGCTGTTGTTCGGCATCCGTCTGGCGCTTTTGCCGGGCGGGATCATTGATCAATCCATCGATATCGGCGCTGTCCATGCCCTGACGTCGACAATCTTCGCTCAGTTGTTCCAGGGTCTGGCGTTCGGCCGCGGCGGAAAACGTGGGGGGGCCGCGCGGGGTGTCCCGCTGCTCGGCCTCGATGACGGAGTAATCCATGCCCAGATCGGCAAAGGTCTTGGCCATCGCTGCGTTTTCCTTGGCCCGCCATTCCAACGCTTCGGCTTTTTGCTGCGCGGCTTCGGCCTGTAGTCGAGCCATGTATTCGGGCAGTTGTTCCAGATCCGGAGGCGCTTGCTCCGGTGGCAGAGGCTGAGGCCCATGTTCGTTCGGGTCCAGCCCGTAACCGGCGACCATGGCCCGTCGCTCCTCGATCTCGCGCTCGGCCGCGGCGCGCTGGTGGCGTCGCATCAGGCCCTCGCCGCTGGTCAGTGCCTTTTCCTGTTCGAGCGCCGGGTCCTTGCCGTCCAGACCCTCCGGCAGCAGGTCGCTGTCGCGCAATGCCAGTAGCGGACCGGTTTCCTTGTCGAGTCGCGCCTCGAGCACGGTTGCATAGTGCTGTGGCGGCTTGGGCTGTTGCAGCCACTCGGCGCCGGCGATAAGGTGCAGTACATCGGCGGCGTCTTCCTCCTCGATGCGCACGAAGCCTTGATGGATGAGTACCGCGCGCGCCGCATTCGGGAACAGCCAGACCGTCATCAAGCGGGTTTTCACTTCGTCGAACTGGACTTGCTGTTGCTTGCGCCGGTTGATGAAGCAGCGCGTGGCGATACCCGGCAGCTGACCGATCAGCCGGGGGTGCTGTGGATGCAGATTGTCCAGCTGGTAGCTTTCATCGCCGCGCAAGGGTTGTGCATACTGTTGATCCGGAGCGGCCAGGTTGAAAAAATGCCAGTCGATGTCGCGCGCGAATCCGGGAAAGTCCTGTTTCAGCCAGCGCTGGTCATGGGTGCCGGCTAGGGTGGCGCGCTGTGGCCAGGTCAGATCCAGCGGTCCGAAACCGACCGGTTCCGGGCGCTGGCTGGGCGAGGTCAGCGGTTGCGCGGGGGCTTCGATGTTCGGCAGCGGCTTGCGGCCGTCCGCGGCAAAGCCCTTGCCCAGGGGGTTCTTGGCATAACCCTCGCCGCCGTAGGCGCGTGACCAGTCCAGCGGCATCTCCCGAAACGGTTCGGGATCGGTAAAGCTCATGCCTTCCCAGTAGCGGTCGCCGAACACATGCAGGACTTTCTCTCGATCGCCGAGTTGGACGCGCACCTGGCAGCCGATGTTCGGTTCCGGGATACAGGCCTTGCCGGTCACCAGGAACTCGGACCAGCGTTTCGGAATACCGGTTTCCAGCACGGCATCGCCGCCCAGTTCGGTGGCCACGAATTTCCACATCGATACTTCCGACAGCAGCGCCGGTTCGCTACCGAGCGGAATGAACGCCAGTGTCGATATCCCCAGATAGAATCGCCGTTTGAATTCGAACGGACGGGTCAGCAGTCCCAGGGACTGGGGCTTGATGATTTTCATGAAGTAGCGTGGGCCTCAGGGGTATACCAAGGCAACCTCGGTGGGCCGCTGGGGATCGTATTTCACCGTAACCAGGGTACCGGGTTGCAGTTTCAGCAGATCGACCGCCGACAACACCACCGTGACCTCGGCCATGAAGGAGGCACGACCCTCGGGCTGTACTTCCAGTTCCAGCCGCACTTGCGGGTTATGGTTGTAGCGGTTGCCGGTATCATGCACATCGGTGACCCGGGCTGAAGCCGTGACGCCGCTGGCAAGCATCTGCTGGCTGCGGAAATGACGCTTGATATCCGGACCGAAGACCAGCAGCAATACGCCCAGCATTACCAGGAAACCGATGCCGAAAATCCAGGTACCCATGCCCATGAGGACGCTCCATCAGTTGATCAGGGTGATTCCGTACATGTAAAGCCCGATGGCGCCGTTCTTGATCTTGGTGGCCGCCTGCTCGATGGTCAGTGGATCGGTGGCCATGAGCACGCCCACATTGTCGAGCTTCAGGCCGATATTGTTGATCTCGACACCCTTGAACGTATTGGACACGCCGATCAAATCGGTCGTCGAGCCGACGATGTTCATCGTCAAGGCGAAGGCGTTGACGTTCTTGAGACCGGTTGAATCAAAGAACGAATCCACGGTACGGGTTCCCCCCGGTGCCAGCAGGGTGTATCCGCCGGTGGCGGTAACCGTCATGGTGGCGGGGGTAGTGAGCGTAATGCCGCCCATCACGGTCTGGGCCAGCGCACCGGTGATGGTATCGGTCTTGTTTCCGGTGATGGTGATGGTCTCGTTGCCCAGCACGGACTCGGTACGATTGCCGGTGATGGCAATGTCCTCATTGCCCAGCACTTTCTCGCTACGGTTGCCCTGTATGGTGATGTCTTCGTTGCCCTTGACCGTTTCCGTGCGATTGCCACCGATGGTAATGGTCTCGTGATTATCGACGGTCTCGGTGCGATCGTGCTTGATGT
>CAYMHN010000237.1:0-5986 GCA_964390235.1 uncultured Candidatus Competibacteraceae bacterium | reverse complement strand
AACGACTGGCGGATCGTCGAAACCGCCCAGACGCTGGGCATCAGCCGCAAGAATCTGTGGGAGAAGATGAAGAAGCTGGGAATCAGTCGGCCGGAGCCAACGGAATGAGCGGCTGTTCCGGCAGAATGTTTGCATTTGCACATTATTTCGCGAATGCGATAAGGATAAGAACGATCCACACAATCACCAGGACTGAACCGATGAAATCGATGCTTCCGCTGCTCACGCTGTTACTGATCGGCGCAAACGCCGCCGCACAGCACCACGCCCATCAGGGCCATTCGCCCTACTCCGGCATGATGCAGCGCGAGATCAAGGCACTTTCCGATGAACAGATCGCCGGGCTGCGGGCGGGGCACGGAATGTCGCTCGCCTTGCCCGCGGAACTGAACGGTTATCCGGGACCGAGCCATGTACTGGAGCTGGCCGAACCCATGCAACTGAACGAGGACCAACTGGCGAAAACCCGCACACTGTTTGCGGAAATGCAGCGCGAGGCGATGGCCTTGGGTGAACGGGTAATCGATAGCGAACGGGCCCTCGATGCGCTGTTCGCCGATAGGGTGGTGACGCCCGAGACGCTGAGGACAACGGTCCTGGAAACCGCACGGCTTCACGGCGAATTACGCACCTTGCACCTGCGATACCATCTCGACATGATGACCGTGCTCACGGACGAACAGATCGAGCGCTACGGTGCGCTGCGCGGCTATCATGGTGTGCACCGCCACTGATGGCCGCAGCCTCGGCAAGCCGGTGATCGGACGATTGCCCTACAGAATCCCGAACCGGCATAATTCCAGACTGATTTGCTCTGAAATCCGTTCCACGCATGAAGTGGTCACGAAGCGATATCAACGGCGCGTTCGGCGACCTCGGGACGTTCCTGCCCTATGTGGTGGGGGCGATTACCGTCGGTGGTCTGGGCGCGGTCGGGGTCCTGTTCGGCTTCGGTGTGCTGCTCATCGGGTCCGGCCTGTTCTACGGTCTGCCGATGGCGGTACAGCCGATGAAGGCGGTCACCGCCGCCTTGCTGACCGCATCGCTGTCACCGAGCGAGATCGCCACCGCCGGTGTCCTGCTCGGCCTGCTGTTCCTGCTGCTCGGTCTGACCGGCAGCATCGGCTGGATCGCCCGCGCCATCCCCCAATCGGTCACCACCGGCCTGGTGCTCGGACTGGGACTCGCCATGGTGTTCCTCGGCGCGGACCTGATCTTCGCCGACCCCTGGCTGGGCTTCGGTGCACTGGTGTTTTTTCTGGCGGCTGCGCGGATCACACGGCTCCCGCTGCTGCCGGCGGCGATCCTGCTGGCCGTATTCCTCCCGGCCGCATCAAGCCTGTTCGGACCGGATCACCCGGGGTTCATCGAGATCGCGCTGCCCTCGCTGGTCCTGCCGCAGCTCGCCGATCTCCCGCGGTCCCTGGAACTGGCGGTGCTGCCGCAGATTCCGTTGACCATCGCCAACGCCATCATCGTCACTGCGGCGGTGAGCGGCACGCTGTTCCCGAACCGGGCGGCACGGGCGACACCCCGCAACCTTGCCGTATCCACCGGTCTCGGCAACCTGCTCCTGAGCCCTCTGGGCGCCCTGCCGATGTGTCACGGCGCCGGCGGGCTCGTGGCCCAGGCCCGGTTCGGGGCCAAGACCGCGGCGGCTCCGATCATCTTCGGCAGCCTGCTGCTGATCGCCGCCGTGCTGTTCGGCGACACCGCCGCGCGGTTGCTGGCCGGTTTCCCCCTGTCGCTTGCCGGCGCGCTCCTGGTCATCGCCGGCGTGGACTTGGCGCTCACCAAACGCCTGTTCGACGCCCGACCGGATTGCTGGCCGGTCATCGCCGTCACCGCCGCGACGGCCGCCTTCATCAGCCCGGCCCTGGCGTTGGCAGCGGGTGTGGGTCTGGAGATCGGGCGCCGATACCTGGCGAGCCGCCAACGCTACCGCAGTCGATAACCGATCCCCGAACCATGCCTTGGCCACAGCGCGCCTACCTTCGCTCCGGAACCAGCCAGCGCGGCACCCAGGCCAGATACGCCACCATGCCGAACAGTTCCACCAGGGACTGGAACACGATCACCACCACGGCCGCCTGCCAGGCCTCGGGCAGACTCAGGGCCAGGGGCAGGACCACGAAGGAGTTGCGGGTGCCGAGGCTGAACACCAGGGTACGGGCAGCAGGTGGTTCGAGACGGAAAAACCGCCCCAGCAACCGCCCCAGGCCGGCTGCCGCCAGCAGAAACAGCAGAAACACCAGTAGCACCTGGCCCAGCACCGGCAGCAGACCGGTCACCAGCGTCACCTGGGAAGCCGCGATCAGGAACACCACCACCGCCAGCAACGGCACCGGCAACCAGCCCAGCCGGGCCACCAGCGCGGTACCGCTGGGGCGCCGTCCGGCATGGCGTTCGGTCAACCAGGCCAGCACCAGCGGCAGCACGATCAACAACCCGAACGCGGTCAGCAGATGGCCGGTCACCGCGACCTCGATCAGCGACTCGCCCACGAACAGCCACAGATAGACCGGCAGCAAGACCAACTGCGCCAGCAGCAGGATCGGGGTGGCGGCGATGGCGCGGCCCGCGTCGCCCCGACCCAGGTGGGTGAAGGTGATGAACCAGTCGGTGCAGGGCACCAGCAACACCAGCAACACCCCGAGCCGAATCGCCGGGTCGTCCGGCAACAGCCACAGCAGCAGCCCGACGATGACGGGAATGCAAACGAAGTTGCCGCTCAGCAGCGCCAGCATGAAGCGCCGGTCGCGGAAGCCGTCCGGCAGATGCGCCAGCGGCACCTGGGTGAAAGTGGCGTAGAGCAGACAGCCCAGCACCGGCCACAGCAGTGTCTCGAACACCGAGGCCAGCGCGGGTGCGGCGGAACCCGAAGCCAACCCGGCCAGTATCGCGCTCAGATACAGCCAGACTTGGTAGCGTTCGAGCCGCTCACGCATGATTCGATCGATTGATGCACACACCCAGGCGATGACCCACCTGAACGGCTAGCAACCATAGCAGTAGCGATGCGAGGATATTGAGAACCGCCAATACAAGATGCTCTTTCTCGATCAGCAACAAGGTTTCCAGGCTGAAGATCGAGAACGTCGTGAAACCGCCGCAAAAGCCGACCAGCACGAACTGGCGGGTGAGCGGATCGGCCGACCAACGACCGTGCGGCTCGGTCAGCGTTGCGTAAAGGCCGATCAAGAAGGAACCGGCGACATTCACGATCAGCGTGCCCCAAGGAAACCCGGTGCCAAGCCACGCGATGCTGCCGAGCGAGCAAAGATAGCGCGCCACGGCGCCCAGTCCGCTACCCAGTCCAACAGCCATCAGCGATCCGAGCCGGGTCATGCACCGATCCATCCATGACCCGCATAGCCTATCGTCGCCGCACCGAGGCACAGCCCCAGCGAAACGGCGATATTCAGCCCGGCTTGCCACCTCTGCCCGTTGCGTAACAAGCTAAGGGTTTCCAGACTGAACGAGGACACCGTGGTATAGCTGCCGAGTATGCCCACGGCCAAGGCCAGCCAGAGCGTCGCCCCCTCGGGTAAATTCCTCAGTGACGCGGCCAACAGACCGATGGCAAACGATCCACTGGTATTGACCAACAAAGTTCCCCAGGGAAATGACCCACCCATCCAGCGGTTGGTTGCGCTCGACAACGAGAAGCGGGCGATGCCACCGAGGACACCGCCCAGGCCAACGATCAGGATGTGAACCAGGCTGACACTCATCAAGCAGCGCTGTGGAGTCATTTCGGGACGATACAGTGTAACCCGACAGGCTACGGTACACCGCATTGATCAGCGCAATCCATCGGGGGATCGGGCGTTTTCGGTGAAGATGCGTTGACCCCCATCCGGCAGTCCGGATAATGGGATTATCACCGCGAATCGCAGCGAGGTTATCGACCATGTCGATGCACACCGAATCGGAACCGGCCTGGGAAGTCGCCCGGCTGTTTCCGGACCAGGGCGCCTGGAGCGAAGAGGAGTATTTCGCCCTTCCTAACGACGGGTTGGTGGAATTCTCCTGCGGCCGGATCGAGGTGTTGCCCATGCCTAGCGAGTCTCACCAGATGTTGGTGCTGTTTCTTTATCGCATGTTGCTGCGGTTCATTACCCCCGCGGCACTGGGAATCTTGCTGGTGGCCCCGCTGCGCGTGCAGCTCTGGCCGGGCAAGTATCGCGAACCGGATCTGGTGTTCATGTTCAAGCAACATGCCGATCGGCGCAGCGATCGCTATTGGCGGGGCGCCGATCTGGTTATGGAGGTGATCAGCCCGGATGATCCGCTGCGCGATACCGTCACCAAACGGCGTGAATATGCCGAAGCGGGCATCCCCGAATACTGGCTGGTCGATCCGCGAGCGGAAACGGTGACGGTGTTCATGCTGGAAGAGTCCGGACCGCCATACCGGCTTGCCGGCGAATATCGGCGCGGCGAGCAGGCCGAATCAAGGCTGCTGAAGGGGTTCACGCTCGATGTCACTGCCCTGTTCGATGAGGTCGAGGCAAGCCGTGGTGCCGGCTGAGCATGGACCGGTCGCGGCCCTGAGACCCACTCAGCGCTCGCTGGCCTGCATGCAGCTCAGGCACAGGGGCGTGGCTGGATCGACCGCCAGGCGGCGCGGGTCGATCAGCTCGGCGCAGTTCTGGCACTCGCCGTAACTGCCTTCGTCGCAGCGGCGCAGCGCGGCCTCGATTCGGCGCAGCTGCACCTGGACCCGCTGCTGATTGGCCAAGGCCATGGCCTGACCTTGCAGGGCATCCATAAAATTTACAGGAAGACAAGATTTATTTATTTGCCGGGAGTAATTCATGCCCATAGAAACCGGCTTTTCATTTTCGACCCGGAGGACAACGCGATGATACTGGTCTGTGGCGAAGCACTGGTCGATCTGTTCGTCGGACCACCCGAAGGCACCGCGCTGCCCGCCCGCGCGGTCGCCGGCGGTTCGCCGTTCAATGTGGCCGTCGGCCTGGCGCGACTGGACTGTCCAGCGGCCTTTTTCAGCGGTCTGTCGCGGGACCACTTCGGCGGATTTCTGCGCGAGTTGCTGATCCGCGAAGGAGTGGACACCAACTACGCGATCCGCAGCGATCGCTTGTCCACGATCAGCGTGGTGGCCACCGACGACCAAGGTCATCCGCAGTACTCGTTTCATGGCGAAGGCGCGGCGGACCGGATGCTGACCCTCGCCGATCTGCCGCCCGCCCTGCCCGACACGATCCACGCCATCACCTTCGGCTCCTACACGATGGCGGTCGATCCCGTGGGCGAGACCTATCTGGCCCTGGCTGAACGGGAGAAGGATCGGCGAGTGATCAGTCTGGATCCGAACCTGCGGCCCTCGATCATCGGCGATCTGGCGCACTGGCATCGGCGCTTCGAGCGGTTTCTCGCCACCGCCACCATCGTCAAGGTCAGCGAGGAGGACATCGAGATCGCCTACGGACATCGGGAGATCGGCGAAGTCGCACGCGACTGGCGAGCCAGGGGTGTGCCACTGGTGGTCGTTACCCGCGGAGCCCGCGGGGCGATCACCTACTTCGGTCGGGACCAGACGCTGGAAAGACCAGGCCGACCGGTTACCGTCAAGGACACGGTCGGCGCCGGGGATACCTTCCACGCCGCCCTGCTCGCCCGCTTGCGCGCGCTGGGCAAGCTCGACCACGCCGCCCTGGCCGGACTGGACCGCGATACCCTGGGCGAGGTGCTCGATTACGCTATCACGGCGTCCGGCATCACCTGCTCCCGGCAAGGCGCCGACCTGCCGCGGGCGGCGGAGGTCGAAGCCCAAGCTGCATCGGAATGAGATTGTCGGCTGGCGAGCATGAAGGCATGCAGGGTGGCCTGCGGATAGGGTCGGTACTCCTCGGTGGTGCGGCGGCCCGACCGTCGTTCCAGAGCATGGCCGGGCGCAGCACCCGACCCTCGTCGTCGAGTATCACGGCACCGTGCATCTGACCGGATAGACCGAGTC
>CAYMHN010000236.1:0-6020 GCA_964390235.1 uncultured Candidatus Competibacteraceae bacterium | reverse complement strand
CGGCCGGGCTGACGGCGTTACAGGGATGATCCGCCATGTCGACCACCCTGCATAGCGCGCTGACCCGGCTGGGGCAGCGCATCGCCGAGCGCCGGGCGCTGCACCCGCCCGGTCCGACCGAGCCGAGGCCGGGGCGTTATCCGGTACTCGCCGCCGAGGAGCGGTCCGGCCTGGATGGGCCCGGCCTGGATGGGCCCGGCCTGGATGGGCCCGGCCTGGAGCAGCCCGGCCTGTTCATCGACCATCCAGCGCGGCACCGCCCCTTGCGCGAGAACATGCCGGTGGGCTTGTCCGCGCAGGATCGACGGATACTCTACACCGGGCCGCAGTTGTCGGCCGACGACCAGACCGTGTTTCGCTGGCTGTTGAAGCTGTACCGGGCCCGCCCGAGGGAAGAGGCGATACAGTTTTCGGTGCCCGGCCTGCTGCGCAGCATGGGTTGGGGGACCGGGCATACCGACCGGCAGCGCTTGCAGCAATGCCTGCTGCGGCTGCAAAGCGGCACGCTGTTGATGGTCGATCCCGCAGGCAAGACCCGCAAGAACCGCTCCCTGATCGAGCGCGCGGAGTGGCAAACCACACCCGGCGGGCGCTCCGGCCGCTGGCAGGTGTGGATCAGTCCGGCGGTCGAAGCACTGTTCCGATCGTCAACGGGTCGGTGAACCCTCGCAAACCTCGGCGATGGTGTCGATGAACGCCGGATCCAGCCAGGGCAACAGCGGCAGCACTTCCTGGTACTTGCCGCGCAGGGCGGAGAACGGAATGTAGCGACATCGCTTGCTCAGCGGCGGGTCGAGCTGAGCGAAGGCGGGGCGTTGCAGCTCGCGCATCACCTTGGCGCGGCGGGCGTCAGGCGCGACCAGGTACAAAGGGAGCTTGAGGTTCGGTTGCAGGGCCAGCAGATCGGCCATGCGCAGCAGACCGGAGTAGATGGTCGTGGTGCATTCCACCTCGAAGGCGGCCAGGATGGTGCCGCGCTTCAGCCACAGCACGTCGATCAGCTCGATCAGGTTCATCGTCGCCGGGTCGAACTGGCGGGGTAGTGCATGCAGCAGCCGAGGGAAGGCACTGAACGGCTGCCCGGCATAGCGCCGGCCGCGGTCATTGCGCGCCACCCAGAGATCCAGTCCCAGCTCGTTGCCCAGGCTGAGCAGCAGCCATTGGATTTCGCTGTGGCTGGCGGGTCCACGGAATCCGTCGATATTGACGGGCACCTGATCCACCGCTTGCGCCGGCGCAAGCATCCGTAATCCTCGGGACGAACGGCGCAGCGACTTGTCATCGATATCCCGAACCAGCGGTTCCATCTGAGCCTGAAGCAAGGCCTCCGCAACCCGCTCGCCATCCTCCCGCGGCCAGCGTCGGGGGGACTGCCGCAGCGGGGCGGTGCCGCGTTCGGGAAGGCTGCGAAACACACTCAACTGCGGGCGCAACTCGGTCAACGGCACGGCCGTGTCCGGACCCAACAGCACGATGGGTTTGACCGGAATACGGGCCGGCAGCGGATCCTCGCTCCATAGCGGCGTGGTGTCGTAATAGGGCTCGCCGGTGACGGCCAGCAGCCCGCAGAACCGCGCGACACCGGTCAGATATGCAACCAGATAGTCACCGACCTTGATGCCTTGCAACGACCGCCAGCGGCGTTCCCGAAATCCCATGACCTTCCCGCCATGGGCCTGGAATACCCGCCAGGTATTGCCGGTGAACAGCACCAGCCAATAGCCCGGCGCGTCGCTCATGCGGACCGGCCCCGATGCGCGTGCGTACCGCTCAGCAGCCAGACGAAGGCGATCGCCTGGGCCAGCAGCAACAGCCCGAAGGCCGTTCGGTAGCCGCGCGGGTCATAGCCACCCGCCACGGTCTCCGGCCACAGGCCGATGACGGCGCCGATGGACCACTGGACCAGAAACGCCAGACCGAAGACCAGCAGATTGATGCTGGTGTTGACCCGTCCGCTGAGTTCGATGGGGAAATGCCGGGTCAGCAGGGGATAGGCAAGCATGCTGGAACTGCCGAAGAACCCGAACAGCAGCCACAGCGGCAGAACGAGATCGAGCAGTTCCAGGACAATGCCCAGTTGGGCCAGCATGAACAGGAACAGACCCGCGCTCAAGGTGGTCGTCAGGGGTATGCCGATCCGAGTCAGCTTGGCCGCGGCATTGCCGATCAGTAGAAAACCCGCGACCATGGCGGCGGCGGTATACAGCAGGTGGTTGGCCATGGCCACCCGATCCAGCCCGGCGACATCGCGAAACCAGGGGCCGGCCCAGAGACTCTGGGTGCTGAGAAACGCCGCCTGGGTGATGACTACCGCCGGCACCACTCGCCAGAAATAGCGATCCCGGAAGATGTCGGCTACCCCTTGCAGCAGGCGGGCGAGACTGGTGCGCTGGGTGGTGGGGCGCTCCGGCACCACCAGCAGAATCACCAGGGCGACGACCACGGTGATCAACCCCAGCCCGATAATCACGCCTCGCCAATCGGTAAAACCCAGGGCGATTTCCACCGGCCGGGTGGCGCTTACCGCGCCCAGACCGCCGGCCGCCAGGATCCAGCCGTTCAAGGCTGGTACCCGGTCGGCCGGAAACCAGCGGGCGATGGCCTGAAAACTGGCCATCAGACAGGCCGATACCCCGATGCCGATCAGTGCCCGGCCGAGGGTCAATCCGCCCAGACTCTCGCTGGTGGCGAACACCACCGCGCCGGCCGCGGCCAGCAGCAGCAAGGCGGATTCCACCCTGCGCGGGCCATAACGATCCAGCAGCAATCCCAGCGGCAACTGGAACAGGGCGAAGGTCAGAAAGTACACGCTGGTCAGAAACCCCAGGCCGGTCGCGTCCAGGGTCAGGGTCTCGATCAGATCTGGCGCGATCACCGCATTGACCGAGCGGAACAGATAGGACAGGAAATAACCGGCCGCGAACGGCAGCAGAATACGCAGGGTGAGGCTGGCACCCGGCGGCGAGGCGTGGGCGGGTTTGGTCAAGCTCGAGACTCGGTCGAACGTGGTCTACCCAGGCGCTCAACGGCCAGCCGGTCGGCCACCACGCTGGTGGGAAGCCGTTCCCGTTCAGCGCGCTGGAAGATTTCCAACAGAGTGTCACGGATGCCGTCGAGATGCCGGAGCAGCCGATCGCGATCGAAGCCCTGCCGTTCCAGGGCGATATCGATCACGCCACCGGCGTTGATCACATAATCCGGCGCATACAGAATGCCGCGCTCCAGCAACGCCTGGCCGTGACGTGGTTCGGCCAGCTGGTTGTTGGCGGCCCCGGCGATGACCCGAGCGCGCAACTGCGCCAGAGTGGTGTCGTTGATCACCGCCCCCAGTGCACAAGGTGCGAACACGTCCACGTCCAGATCGTAGATGGCTTCGGCGGCCACCGCCGTGGCGCCCAGTTCCTCGACCGCCCTCCGGACCCGTTCGGGATCGATATCGGTCACCCACAGAGCAGCGCCGGCCTTGGCCAGTTGTGCGGCCAGTCGATAACCCACGCTCCCCAGTCCCTGGACCGCCACCCGCAAGCCGGCGAGATCGGTGCAACCCAGGTGGTGTTCGACCGCGGCCTTGAGGCCGAGGAACACGCCCAGCGCGGTGGCCGGGGAGGGGTCGCCGCTGCGCACCCCGTCCCCGGCCGGCTTGTCGGCGATGCCGGCGATATGGCGGGTTTCCAGCGCCACCTGCTGGAGATCGGCGACCGAAGTGCCGGAATCCTCGGCGGCGATGTAACGCCCGCCCAGGCTGTCCAGAAACCGGCCGAAGGCCCGCCACAGGGCCTCGCTCTTGTCGCGGCGCGGGTTGCCGATGATCACCGACTTGCCGCCGCCCAGGTCCAGGCCGGCCAGGGCCGATTTGTAGCTCATGCCGCGGGACAGGCGTAGCACATCGGTCAGCGCCTCGTCGTCGGAGCCATAGGACCACATGCGGCAACCCCCCAGGGCCGGGCCGAGCCGGGTGTCGTGGATGGCGATGATGGTGCGCAATCCGCTGGCGGAGTCGCGGCAGAACACGACCTGTTCATGATCGTCGAATTCGGGGTGGCTGAACACGGACATGGGGGTTTCCTCGTTGGGTCACCAGCAGCGGGCCGGGCTGGCTCAGGCCGCTCGAGCCTGCGCCGACGGGTTATGCAACAGCGCGCGCAGTTCCTGCTCACGCTGCCGCACCTTGGCCAGCGCCGCATCCTTGACATGGCCGAAACCACGGATGGCGAGCGGCAGTTCGGCCAGTTCCACGGCGATGGCGTGGGTGTCATGATCCAGCCGCGCCAGCAGTTCCTCGATCAGGGCTTGGTACTCATCGATCAGCCGGCGTTCCTGGCGCCGCTCGGCACTGTAGCCGAACACATCCAGGGCCGTGCCGCGCAGACCCTTGAGCCGGGCCAGCAGCGCGAAGGCCTTGAGCATCCAGGGTCCGAAGCGGCGCTTGAGCAGATGCACGGTGACCGGGTCGCGCCTGGCCAGCAGTGGTGGTGCCAGATGGAATTCCAGCCGGTAGTCGCCCTCGAACTGTTCCTCCAGCCGGGTCTTGAAGCGGCCATCGGTATACAGCCGCGCTACCTCGTATTCGTCCTTGTAGGCCAGCAGCTTGGCATAGCCGCGCGCCACCGCCTCGGCCAGCCCCTTGCGGCCGGGGGTGGTCTGTTGCTCAGTCGCCTCGACCCGGCGCACCAGTTGCTCGTAGCGTCGGGCATAGGCGTCGTTCTGGTAGCCGCGCAGATGCTCGACTCGGTGGGCGATGATCGCGTCCAACGTCGCCGGTAGCGCTTGTGTGGTCTCCGCTCGCAAGCATCGTTCCACCGCCGCCCGATCATGGGCCGCGCGCCGACCCCAGAGCAGGGCCTGCTGGTTGAACTCCACCGCCACGCCGTTGAGCGTTATCGCCTGTTGCAGGGCTTCCAGGGATAGCGGAATCAACCCGCGCTGCCAGGCATAACCGACCATGAACAGATTGGCGGCGATGGAGTCGCCCAGCAGGGCGCCGGCGATGCGTGTGGCATCGAGGAATTCCGCCTGGTGGGCGGCATCTGTGATGGCCTGGCTCATGTCTCGATCGGGGTAGCGCAGATCCGGGTCGCGGGTGAAGGCGGCGGTCATGGATTCGTGGCTGTTGATCACCGCCACGCTGCGGTGGGGGTCGAGCTTGGCCAGCGCATCGGCCCCGGCCGCCACTACCAGGTCACAGCCCAGCAGCAGTCGCGCATTGCCGGCGGCGATGCGCACCGCATGGATATCCTCGGGCTGGCGGGCGATGCGCACATGCGAGACCACGGCGCCGTATTTCTGGGCCAGTCCAGCCATGTCCAGCACCGCCACGCCCTTGCCCTCCAGGTGGGCGGCCATGCCCAGCAGGGCGCCTATGGTCACCACCCCGGTACCGCCGACCCCGGTGATCAGGATGTCGTAGGGTTGCGTTATGACCGGCAAGATCGGTTCGGGCAGCTCCGGCCAGGAATTGCCATCGACTCCGGCCAGATGCTTGCGCAGTTGGCCGCCATGGACGGTGACGAAACTGGGGCAGAAGCCCTTGAGGCAGGAGTAGTCCTTGTTACAGGCCGACTGATCGATGGCCCGTTTGCGGCCCAGGGCGGTTTCCAGCGGGATCACCGATAGGCAGTTGGACTGCACGCCGCAATCGCCGCAACCCTCGCACACCTCGGGGTTGATGAACACCCGGCGGGGTGGGTCGGGATACTCGCCGCGCTTGCGCCGGCGGCGCTTCTCGGCGGCGCAGGTCTGATCGTAGATCAGCACCGACACGCCCGGTAGTTCGCGCAATTCGGCCTGCAAGGCGCCGAGCTGGTCGCGGTGATGGAAGGTCACCCCGGCGACGAAGTCCGCCTTGCGGGCCGGGTATTTTTCCGGTTCGTCGCTGACCACGGCGATCCGCTTTACCCCTTCGCCGTCCAGCTGATGGGTGATGCTGGCCACGCTTAGCTGGCCGTCGATCGGTTGGCCACCGGTCATGGCCACGGCGTCGTTGTAGAGAATCTTGTAGGTGATATTGACTCCGGCCGCCA
>CAYMHN010000235.1:0-6042 GCA_964390235.1 uncultured Candidatus Competibacteraceae bacterium | reverse complement strand
CTGGTAGAACACCGCGATGCCGGCGGCGCCGGCCTGCTGGGGGGTGCGGAAGTGGATCGGCTGGCCGTCCAGGGTCAGGCCACCGGCGTCCGCGTCCAGAGCGCCGGCGATGATTTTGCACAAGGTGCTCTTGCCGCAGCCGTTGGCGCCGATCAGCACGTGCACCTCGCCCGCGTGCAGCTCCAGCGAGGCACCGGCCAGCGCGGTGACCCCGCCGAAATGCTTGTGGATGTCGCGGGCTTGTAATAGCGGCATGCGTCCAGCCACGGCGGTGCAGACCGACCCGTGGCTCATTCGAACAGCTGTTTACTCGAAGAATGGCTTACTCGAAGAATTGGGCCGCCTCGTCGATGCTCAGCGAATGGGTCACCGAATAGTAGCCCGGTCGGTCCTGGACTTGCCCGTAGACCTGCTCGAAGTTGCTGTTGTCGATGAACGGAATCGGGATGTAGATGGCATTACCGTAGCGACCGCCGAACACCCCGTCCTTGAATTCCTTGCCCTGCAGTCGATGCACCGCGACGTGCAGGGCACTGGCCATCACCCCGGGCGGATTCACCGAGGCGCCGGAATTGAGCTGGTGCTCGGCCCAGGTGTCGAGGAAGTCCTTGCGGATCTCGCCGGTGGCGATGATTTCGTTACGGTCGCTGTCCAGGATCGCCCGCCAGGCCCCGGCGGCCATGCCGTCCTGGACCCAGACGCCGCTCAGATCGCTGTAGGTGGCCAGCAGGGTCTGCATGGTCTGCTGCCCCTGGGCCTGATCCCAGTTGGCATTGGCCTCGTTCAGGATCTCGATGCCGGGATGCTGGGTGAATACCTCGCGGTAACCCTCGACTCGCATCTGGTTGGCCGGATGACCCGCCACCCCGTTGATGGTGATGATCCGTCCCTGGCCGCCCAGTGCCTGCGCCAGCCACTCGGCGGACTGCATGGCCCAGCCTTTCTGGTCGATGCCGACATAGACGGCATCCGGCGACGACACCTCGGCGTCGGTGGAGATCACCAGCACCCCGCGCTGCGCGGCCTGCTGGAATACCGGATCGAAAGCGGTGGGGCTGTTGGGGTTGATGATGATGGCATCCACGCCTTGGTTCATGAAATTACGCACATGGGCGATCTGGCCTTGCACGTCGACATTGGCTGACTGCACGATGACCTCGACCTCGATGCCATGTTCCCGCCATTGTTCGGCGGCGGCTCGCGCCTCGTCGATCATCTGGGTACGCCATTCGCTGCCCACCCAGCCGTTGCTGAGACCGATGGTATAGCTTTGCGCGACGGCACCGGCTGAAAAAGTGGCCAAAACGCCCAGGGCGGCGCTCCGCAGAGAGTGCTTGAACATGATGATCCTCCCGAATTGATGGTCATAAAGCCTTTCAAGAAGCGGCTTTACGGGTCAATGTAATCGATTGCATCCAGGCTGGCAAGAATCGTCGGGTACTCGCAAGAGGTACCGTTTGGCGCGGAATTCAGAGCCTGATCACCACCCTGCCTCGTACCCCGCCGGCCAGTATGGTGTCGATCCACCGGTCCTTGAGTTCGGCGAGATCGGTTTCGGTCATGATATCGTTCAATTTCTCCGGTTTCCACTCGCCGGCCAGCTTGTTCCAGAGTTCCCGCCGTTGGGGCATCGGATAGTTCTGCGAATCCACTCCCAGCAGATCGAGTCCGCGCAGGATGAACGGAAACACCGTGGTCGGCAGCTTGGGCGAGGCGACGTTGCCGCAGCAGGATACCGCCCCGTGGGCGTGGGTGGTCTTGAGCGCGGTGGCCAGGACCTCGCCGCCCACCGTGTCCAGCACGCCGGCCCAACGAGACTTGAGCAGCGGCTTGCCGGAATCGTCGACCAGTTCCTCGCGGCCGACGAAGCCACTGGCACCGAGTCCGCGCAGCCACTCGTGCGCCGCCGCCTTGCCGGTACCGGCCACGACCGTGTAACCGAGTCTGGACAGGATCGCCACGCCCAGCGAGCCGACCCCGCCCGAGGCGCCGGTAACCAGCACCTCGCCCTTGTCGGGAGTCACTTCGGCATGGCGCAGCTTGTGGATGGAAATCGCCGCCGTCAGACCGGCGGTACCGAGAATCATGCTCTCGCGCAGATTCAGGCCGGCGGGTAACGGGATCACCCATTCGACCGGTACCCGGATGTAGCCGCCGAAGCCGCCGTTGGTGTTCATGCCCAGGTCGTAACTGGTCACCAGCACCTCGTCACCCGGCTTGAAGTCCGAACTGGCGCTCTCGGCCACCACGCCGGCGGCGTCGATGCCGGGTGTGTGCGGGTAGTTGCGGGTGACGCCCTTGTTGCCGCTGGCCGACAGGGCGTCCTTGTAGTTCAGCGCCGAGTAGGCGACCTTGACCAGTACCTCGCCTTCCGGCAGATCGGCGGTGTCACGCTCGGCGATTTGGCGTTCGAACTTACCGTCTTCGGTTTCGGTGATCCACAGGGACTGGAAGGTTTCGCTCATTGGAATGCGCTCCTGATCGGTTCTGTTCGGCGCCCTAGTCTACCATCGCTGTCGCGGCATTCCTCGGGGACCGGTTTTTCCGCCGGTGAAGAATGGGTTATCCTGAACCCGATAATCACAGGAGAGGAGGTTGAGAAAATGAGCAAACAATGGCTCGATCCCGTCGTTCGCTGCATGGCCGTATCCCTGCTGGCTTTGTTCTGCGTCGCCCAGGCCGGCGCCCAGTCGCTGCTGGAGCGGGCCCAGGCTGGCGAGACCATCCGCATCGGCTATTCCAACGAAGCCCCCTATGCCTACCCGAACGAGCGCGGCGAGATGGACGGTTTCGTCAACGTGGTCGGTCTGGAGATCCTCAATCGTCTCGGCATCGAGAACGTCGAGGGCGTGCTCACCGAGTGGGGGTCGCTGATTCCGGGCCTGCAGGCCAACCGCTTCGATATCATCACCGCCGGCATGTTCATCCTGCCGAATCGCTGCGAACAGGTCGCTTTCACCGAACCCATGGGCGTGTTCGCCGAGGCCATCCTGGTGACTGGCGCCGGCTATTCCACCGTGCAGCATGCGCGCACCGTCGACATTCCCGACGAGCGCATCATGTAGGTGCCCGATCCGGCCGCCATTCTGGCGGCGGTTCGCTCCGGCCGGGCGCATGCCGCCAGTGCCACGGTGTTTGCGATGCGCGAGCTGGTCGAACGCGGGGGTGACGATATCGAGATGGCCAGGCCGTTCACCGCGCCGGACTTCACCAAGGGCTATTCGGCTTATGCCTTCCGCAAGGCCGATCAGGATTTCGTCGACGCCTTCAACGCCGAACTGGCCGCTTTTCTGGGTCCCGAAGAGATGCTGTCCATGGTCGAGCGCTTCGGCTACGGCGACACTGAGGTGCCGGATGGTTCGGTCACCACGGCGGAACTCTGTGAAGGTTGAAATACCGCATCAGTTTCGGGGAGCGGATTCACTCCCGATGACGCCGAACCGACGATTCGGGACCGTGTGACCGATCTGCTCGGGCCTCTGCTGAGGGGGACGGTGCTCACCATCGAGCTTACCGTCCTGGCCTCGCTGGTCGCCATGGCCATCGGCCTGCTAGTGGGCCTGGCCCGTTTGTCGCCCTCCACGCCGCTGCGGGTTCTCGCCATCTGCTACATCGAGCTGTTTCGTGGCACTTCGCTGCTGGTGCAGCTGTTCTGGTGGTTCTTCGTGCTGCCGCATTTCGGGATCTTTCTCGATCCCTTCTTGGTCGGCGTGGTCGGCATCGGCATGAATATCGGCGCCTATGGCGCCGAAGTCGTGCGCGGCGCGATCCTGGCGGTGCCGCGCGGCCAGTGGGATGCGGCGATCGCGCTCAACATGTCGCCGCTGACCCGGATGTGGCGGATCATCCTGCCCCAGGCCCTGCTGGGCATGCTGCCGCCCTGGGGCAATCTTCTGATCGAGCTGCTCAAGGGTACTTCGCTGGTGTCGCTGATCACCCTGCACGATCTGACTTTCATGGGCCAGCAGCTCAACATCACCACCTTTCGTACCCTGGAAGTGTTCTCGCTGGTGCTGCTGATCTACTACATCCTGGGCCGGCTGATCATTACGCCCTCGGTGCGCTGGCTGGAGCGCCGGCTCAGCCGCGGCATCGTCAGACCCGTGGCATGATCTGGGACTGGGGGTTCGCCTTCGAGATCACCCCGACCCTGGCGCGGGCCGCCTGGGTGACGCTGCAAGCGACCGTTATCGGCTATCTGCTGGCACTGGTGATTGGCCTGGTGTTCGCCCTGCTGCGGCGCAGCCGTTCGTCCTGGATCGCCCTGCCGACCGGGGAGATCGTCGAGTTCATCCGCAGCACCCCGCTGCTGGTGCAGATCTATTTCTTCTATTTCGTCGGCCCGCAGTTCGGCATCCGGGCCGAGGCCTGGACCGCCGGCCTGCTGGCCCTGGGTCTGCATTACGGTTGCTACATCTCCGAGGTCTACCGGGCCGGTCTGGACGGGGTGCCGCGCGGCCAGTGGGAAGCGGCGGTGGCGCTCAATCTGAGCCGCTTCCGCACCTACCGTGACATCATCCTGCCGCAGGCGATCCCGCCCATCGTGCCGGCGCTGGGCAATTACCTGATCGGCATGTTCAAGGAAACCCCGCTGCTGTCGGCCATCGCGATCATCGAGCTGATGGCGCGAGCCAAGCTGATCGGCTCGGATACCTTCCGCTACATGGAGCCGATCACTCTGGTGGGGGTGTTCTTCCTGGTCATGAGCCTGGCGGCCTCGGGACTGATCCGGCTGGTCGAGCGGCGTCTCAGGCAGCGGGGATAGGCGATGAGTGCTTCCGAAACAACGATGGTCCGCTTCGACAAGGTGACCAAACGCTACGGCGAGTTGGTGGTGCTCGACCAGCTGGAGCTGGATATCGCGCCGAACGAGAAGGTCGCCATCATCGGCCCCTCGGGTTCCGGCAAGACCACCGTACTGCGCATGCTGATGACCCTGGAGCGGATCGATGGCGGGGTGATCCATGTCGATGGCGAGCCGCTGACCCACATGCCCAAGAACGGCCGACTGGTGCCGGCCGACGAGCGTTATCTGCGCAAGGTGCGGGGCAAGATCGGCATGGTGTTCCAGCATTTCAACCTGTTCCCGCACATGACCGCGCTTCAGAACTGCATGGAAGCGCCCGTCCATGTGCTGGGTCTGTCGAAGCAGGAAGCCCGCGACCGGGCCGCCGAACTGCTCGATAGTGTCGGCCTGTCCGACAAGAAGGATGCCTACCCGAGCCGGCTGTCCGGCGGCCAGCAGCAGCGGTTGCAGTCGGCGCAGGTAAAACTCAGCCGCTCAGCGTAGTGATCCTGAAACAGCGGCGGCACCCCACGGGGCTTGCGCGGGTAGTTGCTGACATGCAGCCGATCCCCGCAAAACCAGCAGCCGGACTGCCGGCACGTACGGACCAACTCGACATCGAGCGCAAAAAGCGCCTCGTGAATACTGGCATTGCGGAGCAATTTGTGGGACATTCAAGGCCTCTTCGGTGTCTGGTAACAACGAAGAGACCCTCTCGGGGGCTTCTAGTCAAGCTCCCCGAGGGGGATTTCATCCCTTCCCTCAAGTAATTTGCTCAAAAACCCGCCCAAATCCCTCAAAGTGGGTGGTCATGCTGAAGGAACGAACCGCATCATTCGCGACCGATGTGGTTCCTGCGTCACCGCATCCTACACTACTCTCGAAGTCCATGGCGTGAAGGATTTCACCGAGCCCTACTAAGCGGCATAACGGTGCGCTTCACCCGACGCCGCCTTCGCTGCGCTCCGGTGGTGCGGGTGAAGCGCGTGTTGGGCATCGCCCCTGGTTGAAACGGCGTGGCCTCAATCGCCAACCCGCCGCGCAAGAAAACCGCGTGCGTGCCGTTGTCGGGGGGTCGGCTTATGCCTGAACGCTAACTTCATAAGCTTCCTGCACAGCCGGTGCGCCAAAGATGTCCTTGAACTTGACGAGCTGCTGTTGGACGTAGCCGCTGCTCTCGCCCGCCGTCATATCGGTTTCTGTCTCCCAGAGGGTAATGGAGATACCCTTGCCCGTGTTGCGGTCTGTCAGCAGGT
>CAYMHN010000234.1:0-6063 GCA_964390235.1 uncultured Candidatus Competibacteraceae bacterium | reverse complement strand
TCCCCCCTCCGCCGGGACAAGCCTTTTCAGGGCTTGGGGGGGGGGTGGGGGGGGGGCGGGGGGGTGGGTTTGGGGGGGGGCTTGGGGGGGGGCTTCGGGGGTGGCTTGTCCGGTGCCATGTTCTGTTGCGGGATTTTCGCCAAACTCCGGAACGCTGATGATCATGCGAAAGTTATCGCCCTCGATCAGCTGCGGGTCGGCACCACCGTATTTTTTCCCGTAGAGCATCATCTTGCGCATCCCGGAACCCAGTTCGTCGGCCCGGTCGATTTCCCGGAAGAAAGCACTCAGGATGGGGTTTTTCTGGTAGGGAACCATCGTGTCCGGGTCGAGCAACCCGAACCCGTGTGGTCGGCTGGGATTATCGGTGACGACCCGGCCATACTCGATGATCAATCGGGAGGTGGCGCCGCTGGCGTATTCCCGGTGAATCAGCATATTGGAGGCGACTTCGCGGAAAATGTGATCCCGCAGGCTGCGGCGCTCGATGCCTTCGAGATAGAAGGGATCGGGGAGATGTTTCTGAACGAAGGCGAGGATTCGGTCATAGCTGTCGATCAGGTTGGTGCGGACCAGGTCGCGGTCGTCATAGCGGTCCACATCGACCTTGCGCAGCAGCAGGTCGGTGCGATGGGCAGGGCAGACCTGGAGAATCTGGTGGTCATGGCCGAACAGCATCACACCGGCGAGCGTCACCCCGGTTTTGCCGGTTTCGGGATCGGTCTGCACCAGTTGGGCGCTTTGCAGCAGGTCGGCATCGTCCATGTCCGCCCACGGATGGTTTTTACGGTTGAAACGAACATGGCGACGGCAGCGGTCGATGAGATCGGCCCGCAGATCGCCGGGCTGAATCCAGGGATAGACCCGGTTCTCGCTCACCGATTTCGGCACCTGATCACGACAGGCCTTGAACTCGACATCGAGTCCCTCGCCCTTGGCTATCATGCCCATGAGTTGGCGTTCAGTCGTGTTCACTGGGGCTCTCCAAGTTCCCGGTACTGGCTGGGCTTCGATGAAATCCGGTACCAGCTGAGACCGCAAATTCGGGAGGCGCTGACTCCCGAGATGAGTTCGATCAGCCGCCTGAAATCCATCCCGTCTGTATCGGGCTGCCTGTTCATCTGTTGTTGCTTCCTCTTGATCCCAAACAGCGCGCCGTTAATCCGGTAGTGAGATATGCGCTCTTTTGCGCCTGGCTCATATTTTATGAGCCAAAGCTCATAACTTGATTTTTTCGCACATAATACGCACCCCTGCGCTCACCGTGCATTTCCAGTTTGTTCTCTTTAGTCATTTTTTTCAATAACTTAGCCGCCTGGTCCTTGGTCAGATGACACAGGTCCATGGCTTCTGCGCGTTTGATGCTGCCGTGTTTGTCGATATAGGACAGGATCATTTGCTCCTGCTGGATCGGATCGAAGCCGACCTGGCGCACATACTCGGCCTTCTTGCCGGCCTTGCGGTAGAGGCGGGCGCTCAGGGTGTAAGTGCGGCCGCGACCGGCGCCATGGGGTTCGAGCAAGCCGGTCTCCACGAGCCTTTCCAGGGTGGAACGGACATTCGCCTCCGGTTTCTGTACGGATGGGGCGAGGTCGGTGGTGGTGAGCCGGCGTTCCTCCCGTAGGCGTGACAGGATGATGAGGGAATCGATCGGCAAAGCCCCGAGTTTATCCTCCTGCTCAACGACTAGCTTGAGAAAATCGAGGTCGGCAGCTGCATCCGCCATGAATACCGACACCGTGAAGTCATCGGAGAGAGAGTAATCCGGGGCGGGCCGTCCGTAACGAAGCATACCCTCGAAAATCCGGTCAACGCCTCGGCCGGTACGCTCGGCCAGACCGATGCGCTTGACGGCATCGGCAAGCAGGGGGTTGCGAGATCGCGGGTCCGCCACCAGCAGATTTTGCAGATTGACGCCCTCGACGAAACCACCCGGGTTGCTGATGGTCAGCCCGCTGGCGTCGAGGCGAATGTGCACCGCGCCGAGGCGGTTGAAATCACGATGGACAAGCGCATTGACTACGGCTTCCCGAAAAGCCCGGCGGTCATAGTTGGGAACAGGAACGCGGAACAGACCGACCTGAATTTCCTCTTCCTCGACCCGGGCCTTGAAAAGCAATTCCACGGCTTCGAAGGTCTCCAGCATCGGTTTGCGGAAGAATTCGTTGACCTTCACGTCGGTGCCATCGAGCACCTGAAAGGCGACCTCATAAGCGGGCAGGTGGTCTCGAAGCTGGCTTTGCTTTCCCAGCAGAAGCAAGCCGGCCACAGTTGGGCGACGCTCTCCGTGGGATAGCTTGCACAGTCCGAGAGCACCCTCCAGCTCGTCATCGGCGAGGGCTAGCAGTGATTGTTCGCCTCCGTATTTGCGAATCGCCTCCCTCAAGCGGTGACGTTGCAGCGGGTCCAGCTGATCTGCCGACAGCTCCTCGATCACCATTGCCGAGGGATCCACGAGACCGAGCGAGGATTGGCGCTGGATGAACTCGTGGGGGTAGAAGGGAACGGCCTCGGGCTTGCCGTCGAGCTTCAATCGCCGCCGCAGGAGTAGCCCGTCGGAGGTCGAGACGAGTTGGCGTGACTTGGGGACGGATATTCTGGCAATAGTAACGCCTTGTATCGACTCCTTTTGAACCCGGACGGAGAGGGAGGGATTGGTCCGGTTGGCAACGAGCGCGGGAAGGCCGGTGACGCTCTGGTGTTCCGCATGCAATCCCGTGGGCGTGCCGTCATCCTCCACCCCCAACAGCAGTTCTCCGCCCTCGGTGTTGGCCAGAGAGACAATGGTCGCAATCAGGTCTGAATCCGGGAGCCGCCTGCGATCACTCTTGAATTCAAGGGTCAGGCTTTCGCCGGCTTGCAGCAAATCCTCGATTACGTGTTCACTCGTATCCATTCGCGGTGCCTATTCCAGGACAATGCGGACCTTGGCCGGGTCCTTGCCCTTGGTGAGCCGGTCGATGTACTCCTCGAAGCGTTTCTTCATTTCCGCCGGGGTCGCCGGGCCGTCGGTCACCTGCAGGGCGTGTTGCAGCTCCTGCGCCTTGACGGTGACCTTGACCAGACCGGAGAGTACCTCCTTCAGGGCGTGAACGAAGTTGCTGTCCAGCGGCCCCGGCAGTTCCTTCGACTTGATGAAGGCCTCCAGCGGTTCGCGATCGGTCGTCTTCAGCAGATTCATGGCCGCACGGGTACTGGGGTCTTCCAGATCATTGAGTAGCCGCGAAGTCCAGTCCGCCATCATGGCGTCAAGCCGGGCGTCCAGCTGATCGAGCAGCGGTGAAGCCGCTATTGCATCAGTTTCCAGCGATGGCCGGAAACCGCAGTGCGGGCAGACCGGCGTGGTGTCCAGATCCTTCTCGGTCAGGGCGAAGCAGCTCTTCAGTTCGGCCAGACGGTTCTGGAATTCGGTGAGCTGCTGCCGGGGCATCAGGTCGATACCGGCCAGCTTGAGCAGATTATGCAGGCGCTGATCGTTGAGCAGCGCCGCCTTGCGCTGGTCGTCGTTCACGCCCAGACGAACCTTGCTGTGCAGGCCGATGTAGGCGACGGTGTAGTCCTTCTTGAGCTGCTGAAGCCGACTGCCGATGCCGCGCGTCTGCTGGGCCAGCGTGGCTGGATCGGTCTGTCCGAGGGTGTCGAGGATGTCCCGCCGGGTGGCCTTCATCCGGTCCACCCAGCCATGGTCTTCGGGCAGCACGGCTTCGGCCTTGGCCAGCCAGGAAATGACCGGGCCGTGGTCGGTGGCGAACCGCCGCAGGGCCAGCAGATCGTCCAGCACCTTGAGCGCCGGCGCGGACACCGGCGTGGTTCAGTGCTTCCGTCAGGGCGGCGTCGGCGGCCAGACCGGAGATCACCGACATCAGGTGTGATTTGCCGGTACCGTAATTGCCGACCACCAGCAGACCCTTGTTGTCGACCGGCTGGTCGAACTGCATCTGCGGGATGACCAGCTGCATGAGCCGTTCCGCCATCTCCTCGGAAATGACGTAGCAAAAGACGCATCGGGTCCTGGCGCAATGCCGGATCGAATAGAATTTCGAGATTATCCAGCACCACGGTCGAACCCGCATCATCAGCGATGCGATCCAGAATCTCCGGCAAGCGCAGCGCCCGTTGCCTGGTGGTCAGTTCCAGCAAGGCGCCGGAAAGCACCAGATTGACATTGATCACCTCGCAACCGAGTTCCGCCGCAAGGTCGCGAACAACGCCGGTCTTGCCGGAACCGGCCTCGCCGACCAACAGCACCAAGCGGTGATACAAATGCCCCGCTGCTTGTAGGGATCGATGCAGGCTGTCCCGAACCACCTTGAGAACCCCATACAGCAATCTATACTTACATCATACTCGACCCTCACCTCGTCCGACCCGATCGGCCGGGTATTCCATATCACCAGGAGGAAGCAACCATGGCGGTTTCCCTGACAGTCAACGGCCAGACCCATGAGGTCGATGTCCCCGATGAAATGCCCCTGCTCTGGGTGCTGCGCGATGTCATCGGCCTGACCGGCACCAAATACGGCTGCGGCATCGCCCAATGCGGTGCCTGCGTGGTCCATATCGACGGCGCGGCGGTGCGCTCCTGCATCGTCCCGGTCGGTTCGGTGAGCGGGCCGGTGACCACCATCGAGGGGCTGAGCGAGAACGGCGACCATCCGGTCCAGCGGGCCTGGGCGGAGTTCAATGTCCCGCAGTGCGGCTACTGCCAGACCGGCCAGATCATGCAGGCCGCTTATCTGCTGGAACAGAACCCGCAACCCAGCGACGCGGACATCGATTCGGGGATGGCCGGCAATATCTGCCGCTGCGGTACCTACCAGCGTATCCGCCAGGCGATCAAGGCGGCCGCGGAGGCCCGGTCATGAACACCATACTCAATATGAGCCGCCGGAGCTTTTTGCAAAGTTCACTGGCCGTCGGCGGTCTGGTCCTGGGATACCGGATACTTCCGGGCGCGCACGGCCCCATCCCCGTGGCCCGAGCGGACGTGGTGCTGAATCCCAATCTGTTCGTGTCGATCGATACCAGCGGCACGGTGACCATCATCGCCCATCGCTCCGAGATGGGCACCGGCATCCGCACCAGCCTGCCGATGATCGTGGCCGACGAGATGGAAGCCGACTGGGCCCGGGTGGTGGTGGAACAGGCGGTCGGCGACGCGATGTACGGCGACCAGAACACCGACGGTTCGCGCAGCGTGGTGCAGAATTACCAGCGCCTGCGCGAATTCGGCGCCACCGCGCGCACCATGCTGGAACAGGCGGCGGCGCAGCTGTGGGAGGTGGACCCCGGCGAGGTCAGGGCGGAGCATCATCGGGTGGTGCATGCCGCTTCCGGCCGGTCGCTGGATTACGGCGAGCTGGTGGAGACCGCCGCCGGCCTGCCGGTGCCGGACAGCGCCGAAGTGGCCCTCAAGGACCCGGCACAGTTCCGCTACATCGGCAAGGACATCCCGATCGTCGATCTCCAGGACATCATTCGGGGCAAGGCCGTGTTCGGCATCGACGTGGTCCTGCCCGGCATGAAGCACGCCTCCATCGAGCACTGCCCGGTGGCCTTGGGCAGGATAGCCTCGTATGACGCCAGCGAGACCCTGGCGGTGCCCGGCGTGGAGCAGGTGGTGGAGATCCCGGTGGCCGGCAAGCCGGTGTTCTTCCAGCCGCTGGGCGGCCTGGCCGTGGTCGCCGGCAATACCTGGGCGGCGCTGGAAGGCCGCAAGAAGCTCAAGATCGAGTGGGACTACGGCGAGAACGCCGGTTATGACTCCGCGGCCTATCGCCAGCAACTGGAAGCCACCGCCCGCCAGCCGGGCACAGTCGCGCGCGAGGAAGGCGACATCGAGCCGGCCTTCGCCGCCGCCGCACAAACCGTCGAGGCGCTGTACTACGTGCCGCATCTCGCGCATGCCTCGATGGAACCCCCGGCCGCGGTGGCACGGATCATCGATGGTCACTGCGAGGTCTGGTCCTGTACCCAGAACCCGCAGGCGGCGCGTTCCACCGTGGCCGCCGCCCTCGGCGTGGACGAGGCCGAGGTCACCACCCGGGTGACCCTGCTGGGCGG
>CAYMHN010000233.1:0-6076 GCA_964390235.1 uncultured Candidatus Competibacteraceae bacterium | reverse complement strand
CCGCCGGCCGCGCTGGCGCCGGGCGAGGTGCGACACGACCTGGTGTATCTGCGCGGCTGGGAGCAGAGCGTCACCGCGGTGGAGGACAGCGAGCTGCGGGAGGTGGCGCTGGGCGGGCCGGATACCTCGGTGCGCAACCGGCGGATGCGGCGGGTCGAGGTGCTGAGCGACGTGCCCGAAACTTGCGCGGCGGCGTTCAATGCCCTGAAAGCGGCGCTGACCGCAGCCGATCCCGCCCCTCTGCACGCGTTCGACGACACCAACTGCGAACTGCGCTCCAAGGCGAGGCTCACCGTGGTGCCGGATGCGGCGGGCTCCACCGACGATCCCTGCCGCCCGGCGGTACCCGGCGGCTACCTGGGCGCCGACAACCAGACGATACGCGTGCAGCTCACGGCGCCGGATCGCTTCATCTGGTCCTATGACAACGCCGCGCCCCTGTACCGCGTTCAGGTCAAGGACAGTGCAGCGGGCGCCCGCCGCAAGATCGAGTTTCTCACCCGGCCGCGCGATCAGGCCGCCCAGCCTCTGGCCGGCCAGGCGGTCGAGATCATTCCCTGGGGCGCGCTGCTGCCCAACCGGGAGAAGGTCGCGGAGCCCCAGGGGAAGTGGTTCACGGTGGCTACCAGCTACAATCCGGAGGACGACAGCCTCACCCTCGCCGAGGCCGTGCCCGAGGAGTGGCTGCAGTGGCTGGCCGATCACCCCGATTTCTGGAGCGACCGCGATCCGCCCGAGCGGCAGCAGTACTTCTACCTGCGCCTGTGGACCGGAGGCAGCGGGGAGGCCGACAGCCCCGACCAGGGCTTCGTCCCCGGCACGCCCGTGGCCCTGCCGGGCACGGGCCTGAGCCTGAGCTTCAGCGACCACGGCCTGCCGGGCGACTTCTGGATCATCGCCGCGCGGCCGAACACGCCCAAGCTGGTGGTGCCATGGGAACTGCTGGAGGCGGCCCCGCCCGCCGGGCCCCGGTTCTTCTTCGCCCCCCTGGCCCTGATCCGCTGGAGCCTGGACGCGGCCGGCCAGCTGCAGGGCCGGGTGGAGGACTGCCGGGAAAGATTTCGGCCGCTGTGCGAGATCCGCGGCTGCTGCACGGTGACGGTGGGAGACGGGGTTTCCAGTCACGGGCTCTTCGATTCCATCGAGGAGGCGGTGGATCACCTGCCGGCCGACGGCGGCGAGGTCTGCCTGCTGCCCGGCGTGCACGAGGCCAATGTGCGCATCACGGGGCGACGCAACATCACCCTCAAAGGTTGTGGCCGGCACACGCGGGTCATTCCCGGCCCTTCGAACCGGGAAGGCCCCGTCATCCAGGTGATCGACTCGCAGGGCATCAGTCTGCAGGCCATGGACATCGCCACCTTCGGCGGCACCGCGATCCTGCTGCAAGGCGCCGAAGCCGGCGCCCTGAGCGAGATCGTCGTGCGCGACAACCGGATACTGGCCTATCGTCAGGCCATCCAAGTGGAGCGGGGCACGGAGATCCGCATCCAGGACAACATGATCCGCATGCTGGACAAGGAGGGAGCCGGCGTTGCCATTCTGATGCTGGCCGAAGACGGCCTCATCGAAGGCAACGATATCGGCGTGGTGCCCGCCGGGCGCGTGCCACCGCCCGAGGTGCCGGAGCGCGACGTTCCCGACCCTGCCGATCCCTGTGCGGATCTGGAGCGCGTCTACGGCAAGGGATCCTTTGTCATTGCCTACATCAATCGTCTGTTTGCGATTCTTGTTGGACTACTGCACGTTGCACCTTTCAGGGCCTTGGGCGGCATTCAAGTCGCCGCGGCATCGGAAAGGATCAGGATCCTGGACAACAGGGTCGGCGGTGGCGCGGGCAACGGCATCACCCTGGGTGGCGTGATCCCGGAAATAGTCGAAGCTGCGGATGAAGAAGACCAACCGGAGCATGTGATAGAAAGTACCGGCAGGAGCATTCAAGGCCATGTGTTGCTGGCCGGTGCCAGGATGAACGGCATAACTCTGGTATTCACCGCGGAGGACGGTACCACAAGGACAACGGAGAGCTATGGTGACGGTTACTTCAGCGTCCTGGCCGAACCCGGGCAATATGCCGTTTCCATCGCCTCGCCGAGTCTCGGGATTGAAAACATATCGGTAGACGATTCGGTAAACGATGATGTCGGACTGGGCCGTCTGCACACCATTACGATGGTCAGAGAGGAACGCGAGCTGGACGAGTCGCTGGCCTACCTCCATGAAGTCCAGATCGACCGCAACGAAATCTCCAACATGGGGCTGTCGGGGATCGGCGTGCCGCAGCCGGCGGTGCCGAGCCTGGCTGTGGGCAACACCACGGCGATCGCCCGTAGAAATCAGGCCCTCGCCCAAGTCCTGGCCGTGCTGGGCCATCCCATCGCGGTCCTCGGCATTCACCGCAACCACATCCATGACTGCCTGCGCAATCCCTTCGACGGGGCGCTGCGGGCGCAGGCGCGACAACGGGGCCTTGGCGGCATCTCCCTGGGGTTCTGCGAGGACGTCATCCTCAGCGGCAACCGGATCGAGCGCAACGGCATCAGCCACATCAATCCCGCCTGCGGCGTCTTCATCCAATTCGCTGAAAAGGTGGACATGTACCACAACGTCATCGCTGACAACGGGCCGCTGGTGCCCAATGTGAACGTGGAGCTGGAGCCCGGCATCCGCGGCGGCGTCGTCATGATGATGGCATTTTCCGGAATCAGTGAGGCTTTCTCCGCCCGGGAGGTTGGTCTGGATACCGGGCGCATCCACGACAACATCATCCAGCAACCGATAGGGCAGGCGCTTCGTGTTCATGCTACCGGACCGTTGTCCATCTGCAACAACCGCTTCAATACGGAGCGCTCGGGACCCGGAACCCTCGAACGGCTGGCGGGTACATTGCTGGTTCTTAATTTGGGTGGTGGCCAAGGCCTTCCGGAGGGTGTGACACTCTTCAACGGCAATCAGTCCCGTCTGGGCCCTGCTAGCGAAAGCTTTACGTCACAGATTATCTGGACCGTCGATGACTTGGGCTTCGACGCCAATCAGTCGACCGCGCTCCTGGGCCACATGGCATTCTTCGTCAACACCTACCTACTGGGCCGAACGCTGAGGGCAACTGACAGCCGCTTCAAGGAAGCACCCGATCAGGAAAGGGGCGCTCGCATCTCGCTGCTTTCGCTCGGCAGCCTCATGAACAACACCAGCAACAACCAGGGTGATCACTGCATCTTTGCGTTCGGCCCGGCGGTGGTTGCCACCGGCAATCAGGTGTTGGACAACACGCTCTGCCCCGTTTGGCACGGCATCGTCGCGGTACCGGTCGGGCGTTTCGACGTCGTGGCCCGCGTCTAGATCTTTTTTCAGGATAAAGAGCCATGCAAGCCAGAACAGATTGCCTCGCCGAGAAATTTGCCAAAAACCTCGACCGGCTGAGGACCGCCCGTGTCGATGCCCTGACCCAGGCCATGGACACGCAGCTCATGCTGCGTACGCTGCTGCAGCACGAAGTGCGTCGCATGGAAAAGAAGCTCGGCGCCGAACATCCCCGCACTCAAGGCCTGCGCGCTCGGCTGCAGGCGAACCGCGGGCAGATCAACGCCCTGGCAGTGGAACGGGAACGCTTTCAGGTCAAGGTGCCCGATGTGGCCGAGGACGGCGCCCTGATCCACGGGCGGGTGGTGGACGAAGAGGGTAGGGGCATCGCCGGTTTGATGGTTTGCCTGGTGGAGCGTAGCGGCGTGCCCATCGCGAACATGGACGAGCCGATTACCGATACCTCCGGCTATTTTGCGATCACCCTGGATCCGGAGGCCATCGACAGGCTGCGCAAGGTCCACGAAGCGGGCGTGTTCCTGGCGGTATTCACCGTCAAGCGCCGCTTGGTGCATCAGCAGCCGAAGCCGTTGGCCTTGGTCCCCGGCGCGAGGCTGCTGGAGGAGATCCCCTTGAACCGCAATGAGCTGCTCAGGGGCGGTTCGGTCAAGCCACCGCCGCCCGAGTGCAGGACGGTCATTGTCCCCGAGCTGATCGGCAGGCCGGAGGATGCAGCCATCAAGTTGCTCAAGGAGGCGGACCTCAAACCAGGCGCCCGGAAGACCCGCCCGGCGCTGAATCAGGTCGGCCTGGTGCTGGAACAGGAGCCGGCCGCCGGCACCAGGGTTATGGCGGGCTTCGCGGTGTCGCTGGTGATCGGCATCGCGGAAGAGTGGAAGGTCGGAGTGCCGATGCTGATCGGCCTGACCCTGAAGGAGGCAAAGGCGAGGATTGAAGAAAGCGGTCTGGTGCTCGGTTCGGTGGGTGGCCCCTCGCCGTCGGACACAAGTGTCGTGCGCCAGCAGAACCCTGAGCCGGACAGTGAAGTATCCGCCGGCACGGCCATGGATCTGGTGGTGGCGCGCTAGGGCCAATATTCTGTGGTGACTCTTATCGACCAGCGGGTCCACTGTAAGTCTTGCGGGTGTTTACCGTGACGAAGGTCTCGGCTCCCGAATACGACGTGTTCCTCAGTTACAGCTGGCGCGATCACGCGGCGGTTGAGGGTGTTGCCAGGTTTCTTCGGGAACACGGGGTGAAGGTCTTTCTGGATCGGTGGTACCTCACGCCGGGCCGACCCTGGCCGGAAGCGTTGGAATCAGTCCTGAAAGACTGCCGCGCCGTCGCCGTGTTCCACGGCCCTCACGGCATGGGTCCCTGGCAACAGCGGGAAAAGAATCTGGCACTGGACCGCCAGACCCGCGAACCTGCCTTTCCCGTCATCCCCGTGCTGCTGCCGGGCGCCGATCCCGCCCTCGGGTTTCTTTCCCTCAATACCTGGGTGGACCTGCGAAGTGGTCTGGACGATAAGGTGCAACTCGCCATATTGCCGGCGGCGGTGCGGGGTGAGCCCCCCGGCCCGGAGCTGCAGGCGCAGGTGGCGGCCACGCTGGCGACCGTCTGTCCGTATCGGGGGCTCCATCCCTTCCGGGAGGAGGATGAGCCGTTCTTCTGCGGCCGGGAGGTATTCACCGAACGGCTGGTGGAGACCGTAAACCGCCATGCCTTGGTGGCGGTGGTCGGGGCCTCGGGTAGCGGCAAGTCCTCGGTGGTGCGGGCGGGGTTGATACCGCGGTTGCGGCGGGGAGAGGGGAGTCGGGTCTGGGACGTGGCCACCTTGGTGCCCGGCGACCGGCCACTCCATGCCGTGGCCGCGGCCCTGATCCCGCTTCTGGAGCCGGAGCTGAGTGAGATCGATCGCCTGGTTCAGGTTGGTAAGCTGGCCGATTATCTGACTAAAGGAGACGTGGCCCTGCGCGACGTGGCGGTCCGGGCACTGGAGAAACAGCCCGGTACCGACCACCTGCTGCTGGTGGTGGACCAGTGGGAAGAACTCTATACCCTCACCCGGGACGATAAGGATCGCCAGCGGTTCGTGGAGAATCTGCTGGAGGCGGTGGAGAAGGGGGTGCTGACCCTGGTACTCACCCTGCGAGGCGATTTCTTCGGGCACGCATTGGGCTTTCGTCCTTTGGCGGATCGGTTGCAGGAGGCTGTGGTCAGTCTGGGGCCCATGACCAGGGAGGAACTGCGGCGTGCGGTGGAGGCACCCGCCGAAAAGGTTGGTCTGCGCTTTGAACCTGGATTGGCGGAGCGAATCCTGGATGACGTGGGAAATGAGCCCGGCAATCTCCCCCTGCTGGAGTTCGCACTGACCCAGTTGTGGGATAAGCGCTGCGGCGGCCGGCTGCTTCACACGGCCTATGACGAAATAGGCGCGGTTCAAGGTGCCGTGGCCTTCCGGGCGGATGAAGTCTTTGACAGCCTGACAGAGCCGGAGCGGGAAACCGCCCGCCGGGTCTTTATCCAGTTGGTGCGCCCCGGCGAGGGGACCGAGGACACCCGCCGCCGGGCCGCCTTGGGTATGCTGGACGAGGCGGCACAGCAGGTGGTGCGGAAGCTGGCTGACGCCCGCCTGGTGGTGACGGGACAGGACGAGACCACGCGGGAGGAGGTGGTGGAGGTGGCCCACGAAGCCCTGATCCGCGGTTGGGAACGGCTGCGGCACTGGGTGGAGGCCGATCCGCTGGACGATGAAGCCCAGCACCGGCTG
>CAYMHN010000232.1:0-6105 GCA_964390235.1 uncultured Candidatus Competibacteraceae bacterium | reverse complement strand
CAGCAAACCGAACAGCATGGCCACAGCCAGCGGCCCTGTCAGGGCATACGCGGTCACCGCCAGCGGCAATCGCTCGCTGGCCAAGGCCGCTCCGGCCAGAGCCAGGCCGCCACCGAGCAGCACCCCGACCAGACTCGCCAGTCCGGCCAGCAACAGGAGCTGACCCAGATAGACCGTGACCAGACGCCGTTCGCGCAGACCCAGAGCGCGCAGAATCGCCAGGGTGGTCAGCTTGGCTTGCAGATAGGTATGGGCGCTGTTGGCCACCCCCAGTCCACCGATGAACAGGGCGCTGAACCCGATCAGCAACAGCACCGAACCAACCTGATCCAAGACTTCGCCAATTCTCTGGCTACGCTCCGCGAAGGTTCGCACCTCCCAGTCACCCTCCGGGAAAGCCCGCACCAGGGCCGCACGCCAGTCAGCGATATCCCGGTCGGTCCGCACCCGGTAGCTGTAGTCCAGCAGACTGCCGGGTTGCACCAGGCCGGTGGCCGACAGGGCCGCCCCGTCGATCAGCACCGGCAGTCCGCGCCACTCGGCCCGCAGGCTGCGATCCGGCTGGCGCTCGATCAAGGCTCGAACCTGAAAACCCAGATCACCCAGTTCCACCCGATCACCGACCTTCAAATCCAGGCGCTGCGCCAATACCGGATCAACAGCTACCCCCCGGACGCCAGCGCGGTTCTCGAGCACCCGATCCAGCGGCTCGGCCGGATCGAGCGTCAGGCTGCCGTACAGCGGATAGCGCTCGTCAACGCTTTGCAATTCGACGACCTGGCTGCGACCATCCGGGGTACGCAACATGGTGCGCAGTTCGATCAGCAGGGAGATGTCGCCGTTCGCCCGCATCCAGGTCAGTTCCTCGGTACTGAGCGGACTGCGCTGGCTGACTTCGAGGTCGCCGCCGAATAATGCGCGGCCGTCGGCCACCAGGCCATTGCGAACCTGCAGCAGCAGGCCACCGCTGGCGGCGATCAGGGTAACGCCCAGCATCAGACAGGCACAGAACACCCACAAGGCTCGGCCGCTGCCGCGCAGATCGCGCAAGGCGAAATCAAGCATGCAGCGCCTCCATCGTGGCGGATGACGACGGCTCCCGCTCGCTCAACCGGCCCTTGTGCAGTCGCAGCATGCGGTCGCATCGGGCGGCGAGTTCGGTGTCATGGGTGACCAGTATCAAGGTGGTACCGATGGACTCGTTGAGTTCGAACAGCAAATCGCTGATCGCCGCGCCGGTATGCGCATCGAGATTGCCGGTGGGTTCGTCGGCCAGAACCAGCTGCGGCTTGTGCACCAAGGCTCGGGCGATGGCGACCCGCTGCTGCTCACCGCCCGACAGTTGGGCGGGATAGTGTTGCCGGCGGTCCCCCAGACCGACCCGCCCCAACAACCGGGCGGCACTCTCCCAGGCATCCCGCCGCCCGGCGATCTCCAGCGGCAGCGCCACATTGTCCAATGCGGTCAAGCCGGGCACCAGATGATAGGACTGAAACACGATCCCGATCCGGTCACGACGCAGATCGGCCAGTTGGTCGCGATCCAGCGTTTCCAGCGCCGTGCCATCCAGACTCACCGAGCCAGTACCGGGCCGTTCAAGACCGGCCAGCAACAGCAGCAGGGTGGTCTTGCCGGAGCCGGACGGACCAACCACGGCAACCCGCTGACCGGCCGAGACGTGGAGATTGATATCCCGCAGCACATCGATGCGGGTTTCACCCAGGGTATAGTGGATCGAGAGCTTGTTCAGGCTGAGCATCCGGTTTCCGCGGTTATTTTATGTCGTTGGACGATGAGCCCTTGGAGACTTCAACCGGGAACGAGTTCAACGCAGTGTGTCATAGGCGGGCCGCGAAACTCCCGGTATCCGCCTTCGGCTTCGCCAGCAAGATCGGCCTGTGCTGGGTGGCCAACCGGCGCTTCGCCGATACCCCTTCCGGGGTGACGCTGGTGAACCAGATTGACCGGATGGATCATCGCATTGCAGAGTGTCATACCGATTCGTAGCGCTTGACGTCGATTTCATCGGCTCGCGCGCGCATGGCATAGCTGTCGTACCAGGCTTGCATGCGCAACAAGGTATCCATCGAGACGCCAAAGGCTTTCTCTATCCTGAGCGCCATCTCGGGCGAGAGGGACGCCTTCCCGTTCACAAGATCGGAGAGGGTGGCACGGCGCACACCGAGAATATCGGCGGCCTTGGATACCGACAGACCGAACTCGGCAAGGATTTCATCACGGATGAAGCTACCCGGATGGGGAGGCCTCATACCGATCCTGGTGATCGTTTTACTCATCAGTGGTAATCCTCCAGATTCAGGTTGCAGATTTCACCGTCTTCAAGATCGAACGTGATCCGCCAGTTGCCGGACACCGAGAAACTCCAGGTTCCGGCACGATCACCCGTCAGCGGATGGATGCGCCATCCAGGTGGTCCTTGAACTCCGTTCATGTCTGAAGCCACGAGGAGAGCAGCAAGGATGTTCCGAACTCGGCGTACGAGGTCGCGGCCGATTTCGCCGTCGTCATCGTCCTCGATCAGACGTTTCAATCCTCGGTGACGGACGGTCCGGATGTTCATATTTCTGATTGTACGCCAACACCGTATGGCTTCAATGCCTTGGCTGAATCCGGCATCGCCCGCGAACGCGGTTCGCGCTACCATGGCCCGAAATCCGCGGCGCATCGGAAGCATGAACAGCAAATCCACCTATCTGCGGCTGCTGGGCCATGTCCGACCCTACCGCCGCATTTTCGCCCTGGCGGTGCTGGCCACCATACTCACCGGGCTGATCGAACCCTTGTTGCCGGCGCTGATGAAGCCGCTGCTGGACGGTAGCTTCGTCGAACAGGACCCGTTCCACATCAAGACCATGCCAATCCTGATCGCCCTGGTATTCCTGGTACGGGGGCTGATCGGCTTCGCCAGCAAGATCGGCCTGCGCTGGGTGGCCAACAAGGTGGTCATGGACCTGCGCCAGGCCATGTTCGACAAGCTGCTGGTTCTGCCCGACCGGCGCTTCGCCGATACCCCTTCCGGGGTGATGCTGGCCAAGTTCACCTACAACGTCAACGAAGTGATGAGCGCGGCCACCCAGGTGCTGGTCGTCCTGGTCAAGGACAGCCTGGCGGTGATCGGCCTGCTGGCCTGGATGCTGTACCTGAACTGGCGGCTGTCGCTGATCATGCTGATCAGCGCGCCACTGATCGCCGTGGTGGTGCGCGTGGTCAGCGTGCGGCTGCGGCGCCTCAGCCATGCCTTGCAGGACGCCATCGGCGAACTCAACCGGGTGCTCGACGAGGTGCTGGGCGGCCACCGGGAGATCAAGATCTTCGGCGCCCGGGATTACGAGCGCCGACGGTTCCACCACACCAATAACTGGGTGCGGCGCTACAATATGAAGCTGGGGGTGGCGGCCGAGATCAGCTCGCCGCTGGTGCAGCTGATGGTGGTGGTGGCCCTGGGCCTGGTGATCTACCTGGCCTCGCTACAGGCGGTGGCCGGCCAGCTCACCGTGGGCGGCTTCGTCTCCCTGTTCGGGGCCATGGCCATGCTGCTGGCGCCGATCAAGAACCTGCTCAAGGTCAACGAACCCTTGCAACGTGGCATCGCCGCAGCGCGCAGCGTATTCGAACTGCTCGACGAGGAACCGGAGGCCGACCGCGGCCAACGCCGGCTGGAGCGTGCCAGCGGCGCCGTGCGGTTCGAGTCGGTGGGCTTTCGCTACGCCGCGGACGGACCGCGGGTACTGGCCGATATCGATCTCGATGTCCAACCGGGCGAGACGGTGGCCCTGGTCGGCGCCTCGGGCAGCGGCAAGACCACCCTGGTCAATCTGCTGCCCCGGTTCCATGACGTCGGGGAGGGACGAATCCTGCTGGACGGGATCGACCTCCGCGAACTGACCCTGGCTAGTCTGCGCGCCCAGATCAGCTATGTCGGCCAGCAAGTGGTGCTGTTCAACGACACCCTGGAAGCCAATATCCGCTACGGCTGCCAGCGCGAGGTAACGGAAGCCGAACTCACGGCGGTCGCCGAACAGGCCAATGCCCTGGAATTCATCCAGCAACTGCCGGCCGGTTTCGCCACCCGGGTGGGCGAGAACGCGGTCAAGCTGTCCGGCGGCCAGCGCCAGCGCATCGCCATCGCCCGCGCCCTGCTCAAGAACGCCCCGCTGCTGCTGCTGGACGAAGCCACCTCGGCCCTGGACACCCGCTCCGAGCGCCTGGTCCAGCAAGCCCTGGAACGGCTGCGCCGCCAGCGCACCACCTTCGTGATAGCCCACCGCCTGTCGACCATAGAAAGCGCCGACCGGATTGTGGTCCTCCAGCAGGGCCAGATCGTCGAGACCGGCCGGCATGCGGAGTTGCTGGCGCTGGACGGGGTTTATGCGGGTCTGCACCAGATGCAAAGCGTCAAGAGCGCAGCCGGAAGTTCCTCCCCCATCGTGGGATAGTAGGCACTGCCTGCATCTGGTCACCGCCCGCAAGGCCAAGGTCCAGCGCGTCAATACCTTGAACATCCGCCATTTCCAGGCTTTCCATCGTCCCGGCGACCCGGAGATCGTCCATCCGTAGAGACACTGGTGCGCGGTGCGCACCCTACCCGGCTGACAGCGCTGGTGGACGTGTTATTCTTGAGTTCATCAAGGCATTCCCTCCGGAGGCGGTGAACCATGCGCCTGACACCCCGTCAGCAGCAAATCATCCGCGAAGCCACGCGGGATGTGTTCGGCGCCGAGGCCCGGGTCTGGCTGTTCGGTTCGCGGATCGACGATAGCCGCCGCGGGGGAGACATCGATCTGTATATCGAAGCACCGATCGATGATCCGGAGCAGCTGTTGATCCTGGAGAACCGTCTCTATGCGCGATTGCAGCGGATTCTGGGCGAACAGCGGATCGATGTCATTTCGCGTTCGCCCGACACGCTGCCGAGCGCCATCCACCAACAAGCCCGCAGTCAGGGCATCCAGCTTTGAACGACGATGCCTTGCAGCAAGACCGGCAACGTCTGGCGCAGTTGCTGACGCTGGCCGGAAAGGAAGCCGAGCATCTGGTAGCAGTCCGAAAACGTCTGTTCGGCGACCTGACAGTCCAGGGCATCGATGCCGACTGGCTGACGAACACGCTGGCTACACCGGAAGGCATAGATCGGTTGGAATCCTTCGGCGCCAAGTTCAGCCGCCTGCAAGACACCATGATGGACAAGCTGTTGCCGCACTATCTGCGCACCGTCGGCGAACGCATCGGCACCGTCATAGACAATCTGAATCGCGCGGAGCAGCTGGGACTGGTCAAGCAGGTCGATGACTGGATCGCGATGCGCCGGTTGCGCAATCGCTTGGTCCATGAGTACATCGACGAACCGCAGGTCATGGTCGAAGCCCTGCGCAGCACGTATGACTTCGTCGACCAGTTACAGGCGGCTTATGATGCACTGCGCAAGGCGGCAGCAGCAAGCTGACGACTGCCACATACGGCAGGGACATTTGTAAGCCTGGCGTGTCCAAGCCATCGAGAGTGGTATCCGAACCGCTGTATTCCATAGGGCCATGTACGCACCCCGATCCGCCCCCGCCGTCGACCCCCGGTTCCTGGTCCGGGATTTCGAGCCCGCCTACCTGCGGCTGTACCGCAGCGGCGCATTGAGCGCCCGCGTGGAAGCGGCGCTCCAGGAACTGGAAGACTGCTGCGCCTGCCCCAGGAACTGCCACATCAACCGGCTCCGGAACGAAACCCGATTGTGCCACACCGGCCGCCACGCCATCGTCTCCAGCGCCTTTCCGCACTTCGGCGAAGAGGACTGCCTGCGCGGCTGGAACGGCTCCGGGACGATCTTCTTCGGGCTGTGCAATCTGCGCTGCGTGTTCTGCCAGAACTGGGACATCTCCCAGCAGCGGGCCGGCCGCGAATTCCCCGCCGAGGCCATCGCCGAATGCATGCTGGCCTTGCAGAACCAGGGCTGCCACAACATCAACTTCGTCACCCCGGAGCATGTCGCCCCGCAGGTGATCGAGGCCATCGCGGCGGCCGTACCCCGGGGTCTGCACCTGCCCATCGTCTACAACACCAGCGCCTACTTCGCGCTGCGCTCGCTGCAACGGC
>CAYMHN010000231.1:0-6114 GCA_964390235.1 uncultured Candidatus Competibacteraceae bacterium | reverse complement strand
CCTGATCCTGGTTGGATTCATCTATGCCGGCGGCAAGCCCGGCGCTTTCGGCAAAGCCGCTGGCCGCCTGGCCTGGCCGCTGGCCGTGGTGCTGGCTCCCTACCTGCTGGGCGCCTGGCTGAATTCGCGGTTGTGGACCCGCGCCGCGCCGGCACCGGTGGAAATCACGGACGGCGTCTGGCTGGGACGGATCCCGACCGGGCGGGAATGGCGTGAGCGCGGCTTCCACTCGCTGGTCGACTGCGCCGCCGAACTGCCGCTGGATACCCGCGGCGCGCACTATTGGTCCGTTCCCATGCTCGACCTGGTGGTGCCCGAACTCGCCCAGCTGGAGACCGCCGCGAACGCCATCGAAGCGGCGCGCCAGGATCGCCCGACCCTGGTGTTCTGCGCCCTGGGCTATTCCCGCAGCGCCATGGCGATCGCGGCCTGGCTGCTGGCCAGCGGCCGAGCCGACACTGTCGAGCAGGCCATCGCCACGCTCCGCCATGGTCAGCCGCGCATCGTGCTCGCTCCCGAGCATGTAAAGCAGCTGCGGGCATTGCTTGTCGGCTATCGGGGAACACGGCATGGCCAATCGGCCTGAGAACGAGCACGGCGCCGGCAAGTCGTTCGACCCCCCGAGCTTCGAGGCCAGAGTCGTGGCGGGCATGCTGGCTTCGGGAACCGTGATCCTGACCTACGCGCATCTGACGGCCGCCACTGCCCTGGTGCTATTCGTCGGCACCGCCGATCATGCGGCGTGGATCGATTTCTGTCTGGTCCTGGTGCTGCTCATCTGGCCGCTGAGCAACTGGTATGCCCTGCGGGTCGCGATCGACGCCCGGCTGTTCGCCATCCTGAACGATTCCCCCGCCACCCTGCACCGCTTCGATCAGGCACTGGTCCGCTGGGGTATACGGCCCGACTACGGTCCCCGCGACCTGGACGAACGCATTCGCGGTGCTCTGCGCTGGTGGAAGCGCCAGCTCGGGCTGGCCGCGGTGCAGGCTATAGGGTTGCTGGGCGGCTTGCTTGGCCTTTTGGTGGAGCGGCTGTGAGCCTAGTCCAAACTTTGAAGCCTGGATCAGCTTACCCCTTCATCCTTGATGCAACCAGAAGCCAAACTCACGGAACTGCCTGCCACGCCACCAAGCAGTCGGACCGTTGAACCAACGGTGGTTCCTGGTTCCCGCTTGACTCTGCAACGGCCGATCTACCTTGCTGGCACTTCGAGCTGCCGATTGACCGGCATGCTCCGGCACCACGACGGTAACTTGACCGCAGGTTCAACCCCAATGGCACCACTTCAAACTGTTCTTCTGACATCGTCGTCTCCTTCCTCGGAGTTACCAGTGATACACGATTCGGCTATCTTCGAGCCCATCCCGGCGAATCCGAGGGCGGGTCGGTAGCCCTGTCGTCCCTGGCCAGGCGACTCTCTTTGACCAGACTGTCCGGATCGGGAACATTGGCCTGCAACACCGCTTCGATATTGAGGATGCCGGCACCGAACAGGTTTTCGTACACGTAGCCTCCACCGAAAGGAAACACGTTGCGCTCAGCGGTAATGACTCGCCGGAATGCCTCCACCCGCTGCCAGCGATGCGGGTACCGATCGAGAGCATCAGCGTGGTGGTGCAGCCAGAGCGCCGCGGCACCGGCGACATGTGCGACGGCATACGAGGTACCGTCGCCGCTCTTGGCGAAGGAGTAGCTGGGTTGATTTCTTCTCTTCAGCCGCACATCGGCCCGGTGGATATTGTCAGCCGGCGCACTGAGATCCACCCTGGGACCACGCGAACTGTTCCGCCACGGTCGATCCCGTTGGGTCACACCGGCAACGCCGATGGTTCTGGCGTACTGCGCGGGGAATACGACGGTCTTGGATACATTGCCAGCTGCGGCGACCACGATCCCCCCCGCTTCGTAGGCCTCGTCGATCGCCCTGCCGAGATCGGTGCCTGGCAGGCAGGGTTCGCCCAAGCTGATGCTGATGATATGGCAACCTTGGTTTTCGACGGCATCCCGTATGGCTTCGGCAAGCCTGATCCGATTGCCGCCCCGGTTGCTGCTGGTATCGATCACCACGCTGTTGGTCACGCGGTACGGTACGATGCTGACCCCCGGCGCAACTCCGTGGAACACGTCCGGTAAATGACCACCCAAGACACTGGCCACTCGGGTGCCATGGCCGGGATTGCCTCGATAGGTCAAATTGTCGATGGGAAGCTCGCCTTCCTCCAGGTAGTTGACGCCGTCTTGCCCCCGTATGGTCGGGCTGCGGCCCGAGATCCAAGGGCCGAACACAGCGTGTTCCGTATAGCCCGTGTCCATCAAGCCAACCCGGATTCTCCGCCAGCGCCTTTCCTCGAGGCCGCCGGCGATCAGCTGCCATGCCTGCGGTGCCCGGACACGCTTGACATGCCAGGGCAGTGCATCGGCAATCTCCGGCGTGGACTCTGTTTCCCGGCTCGGCAGACTAGGCAGCGCCTGCATGGCTTCGCACAAGGCATCCCCACGCATTCGCTGAACACGGCTGACGCCGGCGATGGCCTCCAGAAATTGGGTAAGGTCCCGGGTCTGATTCGCCTGCTTCAGTTGCAGCGCGGCGCTGCGGCATAACACGTACTGTTTGTCCCCGATCGGGGTCAGAACGCTACCGTCTTCATCTTCGAACTGGCTGGCGAGATAAATATTGATCGGCTCGACCGAGCCGGGGCGGGGAATTGTCAGTACATAGAAAGAAGGATTGTCCTGTATATCCATTTTCCGCTCCTTGATAAACCTATTCCATTTCCTTGTCCAGCAAGGTCGAGGTACATCCATACCTCTCCTTTTCCCTGGTCGATCTCCGCTTTTCCCACGGAGCATAGCGATGCATGTTGTTAATTATTGTTAAGTAAATACCCTTTTCAGGAAATGTCAAGGTGTTTAGGAAAATTTTCCTTCCTGTGAATTTTCCGGAGTTCAGACGGGTGATCGCGCCGGGACGGCGCTCTACAGCGATGGGCCGGGGATGCAGGAGGTCCGTCCCGGGCCGATATAAGCCTTGCCGCTCGTCCGCCTCGGCTCGGGGCGACGCTTCAGCTCCCCGCGCGTGCTCCCGAAAATTTACAGAAAGAAAATAGTTTCTCCCGCATCTAGCTGCCGGTCCGAAAGTGATCTATACCTTATAGCGAGGCCGGAATACACCGCCTCGATCAGGAAAACACAAGGTGTTCAACATCATTGAAGGAGTATCAACATGAAACCCACGCTGTGCACCATCTCCCTGGCTTCCCTGGCATTCATCGCCAGCACCACCGTCTTCGCCAGCGAGCACGATCCGGTAGCCACCGCCCAGGGCCTCGCCAATGCCTGGGACGAGGCCTTCAATGCCGGTGACGCGGCCGCGGTTGGCGCGATGTATGCCGAGGATGCCCGACTGTCTCCGGGTGACGGCCGGATACTGGAGGGCCGTGCAGCGGTCCAGGAACTGTTCCAGGGGTTCATCGATTTCGGCGTGCACAATCACATGATCGAAATCGTCAGCGCTAGCCACTCCGGCGATGTGCTTTACGTGGTCGGCCACTGGACCGCCAACGGCCCCGAGCAGGACGGGAATACCCCTACCTTCGGCGGTGCGCTGACCAATGTCTTCCACAAGGACGGGGACGGCAACTGGCAGTCGCGGGTGCATATCTGGAACAGCGCTTCGGAATAAAACCTGAAACCAAGGGACGGGTGGAATAACCGTCTCATCCGTTACAGGCCGCTGCTCGCAGCGGCCTGAACTCAACCATCGGAAGAATTGGTCAACTGCTCGCCCAACCAGTCCAGCAGACAGCGATCCATGGCATCCACCCCGGGGCTGCGGCCCAGGGCGCGCAGACAGCCGTGGACCAGTCCCCGCCCCAAGTGCAGCGTAGTAGCCACGCCGGCCGCCCGCAGTCGCTCCGCGTAAGCCACGGCCTCGTCGCGCAGCGGATCGTGCTCCACCGGCAGCAGCAGGGCGGGCGGCAGGTCACACAGCTCGGTGGCGGCCAGGGGAAAGGCATAGGGATCGTCCAGCGGTGGCGCATCCCCATGGTACAGCCGCCGGTAGGCCAGCACATCGGCCAGACTCAGCAGCGGCGCATCGGCATCCCGTGACGGCGGCAGCGGCTCGGCGGCCAGCAGCGGGTAGCTCAGGAACTGGCCGGCCAGCGGCGGGCCACCCCGGTCGCGGTTGTACAGGGTCAGACCCGCGGCCAGATTGCCACCGGCGCTGTCGCCGCCGACGATCAGTGCACCGGGCGCGGCGTCGATGGAGCCGGGATCGGACTGCAAGCGCTCCAGCACCGTCCGGACATCGTCCCGGGCGGCCGGATAGGGATGTTCCGGCGCCAGCCGATAGTCCACCGCCACCACCGCCAGCGGCAAGCGGGCCGCCAGATGGGCGGTATAGAAGGCATGGCTGTCCAGCCCGCCCAGCACGAAGCCGCCACCATGCAGATACAGCAAGCTACCGCGCAGCGGACGATCCGGTCTGCGGTAGACCCGAACCGGCACAGCACCACCGGGACCGGGTATCGCTTGATCGTGTGCTTCAACGCCCGCCGGCAACGGCGGGTTACTCCGCGCGCACCAGGCGTCGTACAGTCGGCGCTGCTCGGGATGGGAACGGCTGGCGGCATCGGCCGGAAACGCGGCCTCAGTGGCGCGGATGAAATCGAGCATTGCGGCTTCCAGCATGGTCACCTGTACCGTATCGGATTATTGCGGTCATTATTCACCACATGGAGGGTACGATCTGCCATTATTAGCGGATAATAAGACGGATTCCGCAAACCGCACCCGCTGCGGCAGGCGGAACGCTACCGACAACCACCAGGAGGCCCACCGTGAAACAGGCGGTTTTCATCACCTGCGCCGTGACCGGTTCCGGCGCCACCACGGACAAGAGCGACAAGATCCCGATCACGCCCAAGCAGATCGCCGCGGCCTGCGTCGAAGCCGCCGAGGCCGGCGCGGCCATCGCCCATGTCCATGTACGCGATCCGGACACCGGCAAGGGCGCCCGCGACCCGGCTCTGTACCGCGAGGTGATCGCCCGGGTGCGCGATTCCAGCACGGATATCGTGTTGAACCTGACTGCCGGAATGGGCGGCGACCTGGTGATCGGCTCGGTCGAGCAGCCGCTGCCGCTGAATATGGCGCAGACCGACATGGTCGGGGCCGAGGAGCGGCTGGCGCATGTCACCGAGCTGCTGCCCGAGATCTGTACCCTGGACTGCGGCACGATGAACTTCGCCGAGGCCGACTACATCATGACCAATCCGCCCGGCATACTGCGGGCCATGGCCAGGCGGGTCCGGGCGCTGGGCGTGCGACCGGAGATCGAGGTGTTCGACAGCGGCCATCTCGCGCTGGCCAAACAGCTGATCAAGGAAGGATTGATCGACGAGCCGGTGATGATCCAGCTGTGCATGGGCATCCCCTACGGCGCCCCCGACGATATCAACACCCTGATGGGCATCGTCAACAACATCCCCCCCGGCTGGACCTATTCGATGTTCTCGATCGGCCGCATGCAGCTGCCCTATGTCGCCATGGCCGCCCTGGCCGGCGGCAATGTCCGGGTCGGCCTGGAGGACAATCTGTATCTCTCCAGGGGCCGGCTCGCCACCAATGGCGAACTGGTGGAACGCGCCGTCACCATCCTCGAAGCGATGAATGTGCGGATACTCGGTCCGAGCGAGGTCCGCGATCAGCTCCGGCTCACCCGGCGCGGCTGAGAGCCGGCAGGCTTTTTTACCGAACACTGCTAACTGCTAAGGTGATTTCCTGGAAAAACTTTCCCGAGCTTCAAGTAGCGTGGGCTACCCGATTCCACAGTCGGGTAGAGTATTTCCTGGAATTTGCCTAACTGATAACTGATAGCTGACAACCGAACACCCCGCCCGGAGAACCACCATGTCCACGACCTTCGAACTCACCCGCCGCGAGCTGCTGAAGACCACCGCGGCCGGCGGCCTGCTGCTGGCGCTGCCGGGCAGCGGCTTTACTCAAGACTCCCAACCCCGGCGCGGCGGCCTGTTCCGCATCGGCGCCTCCAACGGCTCCACCTCGGATTCCATCGACCCGGCCACTTTCGCCGCCGGACCGGTGATC
>CAYMHN010000230.1:5123-6176 GCA_964390235.1 uncultured Candidatus Competibacteraceae bacterium | reverse complement strand
ATCGCCGCGGCCGACAGGACCGCCGCCGCCGCGGCCAGCGATGCACTGATCGACTATGTGGAGGGGATTACCCGTGCCGCCGTCGACTGGTAAGACCATCGTTCTCCACCGGAGAACGGTCAGCCCAATTTCAAGCCCAGGAGAACCCAACCCATGACTCCGGAACAAATTCTGGACATTCCGCCCCGAGCACTCTCGCAAAATCAGCGCGCGCAGTACTTCCGGGAAGGTTTTCTGATCCTGGAGAACATCATCCCGGACCACTGGCTGCGCGAGCTGCGCGCCGCCACCGACGAACTGGTCGAGCGCAGCCGCAAGGTCGGCGATTCCGACGAGGTCTGGGATCTGGAGGCAGGCCACGGTCCGCTGTCGCCCAGATTGCGCCGGGTATCCAAACCCGTCGAACAGCATCCGGTGTTCTGGAACTTCGTCGCCGAATCCTTCATCGGCGATGTGGTGGCGGACCTGGTAGGACCGGATGTCAAGTTCCACCACTCCAAGCTCAACTTCAAGTGGGCCAAGGGCGGCACCGAGGTCAAGTGGCATCAGGACATTCCGTTCTGGCCGCATACCAATTACTCGCCGCTTACCGTGGGCTGCTACATCCATGAGTGCGGCGCCGATCAGGGGCCGGTGGGCTTCATTCCGGGCAGTCATGACGGACCGATCCATGATCACTACAACAGTGACGGTGAGTGGGTGGGTTGCCTGTCGGATGCCGACGCCGCGACGGTGGGCACCGAGCGAGCCGTGTATGCCGTCGCTCCAGCAGGCTCCATCACCCTCCACAACTGCCGTACCATCCATGGCTCCCAGCCCAATCTGTCCGAACTGGGCCGACCGCTGGTACTGTACACGCTGTCCTCGGCGGACGCCTTTCCCTACACGGTCAACCCGATCCGGTCCCGCTACGACCAGACCATCATTCGCGGCAAGCCGGCCCGCGTTGCCCATCATGATCCGCGGCCCTGGCAGGTAGGCGAACACGGCATTGGCCATATGGAGATGTCCGACGACGTGGTAGACCTCGAGGCGCTGGGTCTCGTCCTCGAT
>CAYMHN010000230.1:0-5113 GCA_964390235.1 uncultured Candidatus Competibacteraceae bacterium | reverse complement strand
CTGCAACAGCAGGAGAAACCGCGGGCCGTCGGCATGATGTAAGCGCTGATGCCAGCGCGTGCGGGTACGAACCGGTTGCCGCAACCATGGCATGCTTGTAATATATCAGTCGTCAACTATCCACCATCCTGTTTCTTAAGGAGGTCCTCATGGAACTAGCTCAATCGGGCATGAACGAGCGCCAGCGCAATTACCGGCAGATCTACCGGGAGCGCATCGCGACCTGGTACAACGGCTGGGTGCACGTGGCCGTGATCTACACCATCGGCATCGCCGCCCTGTATGTCTATATCAGCAACATCACCGACCTGCGCTGGTGGGAATGGCTGATCGTCCCCGTAGCCTTTCTCGGCGGAAACATCTTCGAGTGGTGGATCCACCGCTATGTCATGCACCGCCCCCAGAAGTGGAAGGGCGCCAAGGCCATCTACACCCGCCACACCCTGATGCATCATCAGTTCTTCACCGACAGTGAGATGCGCTTTGCCGGCCAGCACGACTGGCGAGTGACGTTCTTCCCGCCCTACGCGCTGATCGTGTTCATCCTGATCACCATCCCGGCGGCGCTGTTGCTGGGTTGGCTGGTGAGCCCGAACGTCGGCTGGCTGCTGATGTGCACGACTACCAGCATCTATCTGATCTATGAGTTCATGCATTTCTGCTGTCATGTGGATGAAAACTGGTTCGTGCGCAACTGCCCGTTCGTTAACACGATCCGGCGTCACCACACCGCGCATCACAATCAGTCGATCATGATGGAGCGGAACATGAACCTCACTTTCCCGATCGCCGACTGGCTGTTCGGGACCTCCGACCTGGATCGTGGCCTGCTCGGTCATCTGTTCAACGGCTATGACCAGCGCTACGTCAAGAAGGACTTGCGGCGCAGTTCCCGGACGCCGAAAGTGACCCCGAACGCAGCTGCCGGAGTTGGCGCGCGGCAGATGGTATGATCCCGGCTTTCCGGCCGGTTCTTGTCGGGCTTTACAGAGACTCTGTCAACCAATAACATGCACTGAATATATTAGCTGTAAACTTTCGATATGCGGGTTCATTCCACCCGTATCCCGGAGGGACGGCAGTGACCTATAAGCAGAAAACGCCACCTAGCCAACAAAGCCACTGAGAGGAGCATCACCATGAGTTGCTGGAAGAGTGCAAAAACCGTTCTGGCCGCGGCCCTGGCCGTCGGCATCACCACCAGTCCCGCCCTGGCCCAGGACGACCGGACCTACAACTGGAAGATGGCCACCAGTTGGTCCAGCGGACCGCTGATGGACATCGGGGCAATGGCCTTCGCCGAGCGCATCGATCTGCTGAGCGGCGGGCGGATCAAGGTCGAGGTGTTCCCGGGTGGCGCCATCGGCGAGCCCTTGCGGGTCACCGACACGGTCCGCCGTGGCATCGCCGAACTTGGCCACACCTGGGGCGGTTATGACTGGGGTCGTGACACGACCACCGTGGTGTTCGGCGGTTTCGCCGGTTCCATGGACGATGAGCGTATGCTGCACTGGCTGTACCAGGGTGGCGGCATCGAACTGTGGCGGGAATTCCGCGATGAGCAATTCGGCGTGATCGCCATGCCGATGTTCATGCGTACCGCGGAAACCTTCCTCCATTCCCGTGTCCCGGTGCGCACGCTGGAGGATCTGCGGGGCGTAAAGATCCGCACCGCCGGCGCCTGGGTGCCCATCCTGGAACAACTGGGCGGTGCCCCCGTCGCCACCGCGGGCGCGGAGATCTACCCCATGCTGGAGCGGGGCGTGATCGACGCCACCGAATGGGGCACGCCCTGGGAAGACACCTATATGAAGTTCTACGAGGTGACCGACTATGTGATCATCCCCGGTGTCCATCAGCCGGTCGCACCGTTCGAGCTCCAGATCAACAAGGCCGCCTGGGACAGCCTGTCGGCGCGTGACCAGCAGCTGATCGAACTCGCCGCCAAGATGGTCACCGTCGAGAGCTGGATGCGCGTCGGTCACGAGGACGCCCGAGCGCTGGAGTATTACAAGGAAGTCGGCCAGCAGATCATCGAACTCGACCCGGAGGTGCAGATCGCCGGGCGCCGGCTGGGCATAGAATGGGCCGAAGCCCAGGCCGGGGAAAACGAATGGTTCGCGCGGGCCTGGGCATCGCAGCGCGAATTCGAGAAGCTGTGGGCCGGCGCCGAGCGCTACCGGCGCCTGTCACCCGAAGTACGGGTCATCGGCCTGACCGCCGAATAGCCCATCCCGTCTGACCCGGCATCCGTCCCGCCAGTCACCGCTGGCGGGATCACCTCATACAATAATAACATCATGCTACGCATCGTTCGTCTGCTCGAGGCCTTGTCGGTGGGCACGGGGGTTATCGCCGCGCTGCTGATCCTGCCGCTGGTCGCCGCCACCGTTTACGAAGTCTTCTCGCGCTATGTGCTCAACAGTCCGACGATCTGGGCTTACGAGATCGCGTATATGGGCATGGGAGCGCACTTCCTGCTCGGCGCGGCCTATACGCTCAAGGTCGGCGGTCATATCCGCATCGACATCATCTATGCCTGGTTCGGACCCAAGACGCGCGCCTTCATCGATCTGTTGTGCTACCTGTTGCTGCTGCTGCCGTTCGCCGCCTGGCTGGCCTGGGGCCTGTGGGATTACTTTCTGGATGCCTACCGCTGGGGCGAGCGCTCCGGCCAGTCCGCCTGGAATCCCGTGATCTGGCCCTTCCGGCTGACCATGGCCATCGGTTTCGCCTTGCTGGCGGTGCAGACCGTGGCCGAGATCCTCAAGCGGCTGGCGGTCCTGGTCGGACAGGTTGACAGTGTCGAGGAGATTCGCTGATGGAATCCCTCGCCCTACTCATGTTCCTCGCGCTGTTCCTGCTGATTTTTCTGGGTTTCCACATCGCCTTCGCCCTGGCCGGCGTGGCGGTGGTATTCGGCTACATCCTGTACGGGGACGCCATCGTCTGGCAGCTCGTGGGGCGGGTCGAGACCACCGCCTCGAACTTCATCCTGGCGGCGGTTCCGCTGTTCATCTTCATGGGCTCCGTGCTGGAGCGTTCGGGCATCGCCGAACGGCTGTTCGACGCGATTCGGCTATGGACCGAACGGTTGCCCGGAGGGCTGGCCGTCGCGGCGATCCTGATGTGCGTGATCTTCGCCGCGACCAGCGGGGTCGTGGGAGCCACCGAGGCGGTGGTGGGTCTGCTGGCGATCCCGGCCATGCTGAAATACGGCTATAGCAAGCGGCTGATCAGCGGCACGATCTGCGCCGGCGGCTCGCTGGGGACGATCATCCCGCCGTCCGTGGTGCTGATCGTACTCGGCCCGCTGGCCGATGTCTCCATCGGTCGGCTGTTCGCCGGCTCGATGCTGCCAGGCCTCATCCTCGCCGGCCTGTATATCGTCTATGTGCTGAGCTGGAGTCTGCTGCGACCGGAAACCGCGCGATCCACCCGGGCCAGCGAATTGCGGCTGGTGGAGAAGCTGACGATCACGGCCAAGGCGCTCGGGCCACCGCTGCTGCTGATCATAGCCGTGCTCGGATCGATCCTGTTCGGCCTGGCGACGCCGACCGAAGCGGCCGGCATCGGCGGCGCCGCCGCTCTGGTTCTTTCCCTGCTGTACGGCTCGCTGAGCTGGCAATCGCTGGGCGAGGCGCTGATGAGCACGCTGCGCATCACCACCATGATCATGTTCATTCTGATGGCCGGCACCATGTTCACCGGCGTGTTCTTCGGACTGGGGGGGATGCGGTTGATTTCCGGGTTGGTGATGGGGCTGGAACTGAGCCCCTGGCTGTTGCTGCTGTTCGTGCTGCTACTGGCGTTCGTGCTCGGCTTCTTCCTGGAATGGATCTCCATCCTGATGATCTTCATTCCCATCTTCACACCCATCGTCAAGGCGTTGGGTTTCGATCCGGTGTGGTTCGGCATCCTGTTCCTGATGGTCATCCAGACCAGCTATCTGACGCCACCCATGGCACCAGCAGTGTTCTATTTGCGCGGCATAGCGCCACCCGACATCACCCTGCGCGACATGTATCTCGGCGTCATGCCCTTCATCGGCATCCAGTTTCTGATGTTGGCGATCCTGATGATCTTCCCGCAGACGGTGCTGTGGTTGCCCGGTGTGCTGTTCGGTTGAGTGAGAGATTCCGCCATGTCCAAAGTCATCGCTCAGATCAAGCAAGAGCACCGCAATATGGACCGCGTGCTCCGGTCATTGTTGAACAGCGTCGAGCGCTTGCGCGTCGATACCCGGGACACGCGCGAGATCGAGCTGATCCATGCGATGCTGTACTACATCCGCGTGTTCCCCGATCGCCAGCACCATCCCAAGGAAGAGGACTACCTGTTCAAGGCGCTCCGTGAGCGCGTTCCGGAAACCCGCGCCCTGATCGAGGCGCTGGAGGAGGAACACACGCTGGGAGCGACACTTCTGGAGAACATCTACAAGGCGCTCGTCGCCTTCGAGCGCGACGGAGAAGCAAACCTGAAGACGCTCAAGGAACGGGTGAGCCAATACGTGGAACTCGAGTGGCGACACATGCGCCGCGAGGAGGAAGAACTGCTTCCCCTGGCCGAATCGAAGCTGACCAAGGACCAGTGGTTCTACATCAACGATGCCTTCCAGCGCAATGTCGATCCGCTGTTTCAGGACGACATCTCGGTCGGCTTTCGCATGCTTTACGATCGCATCGTGCGGAATTCGCCCCAAGCAGCGGGAAAGGGATGAATCAGGAGGAACCCTGCTCCACCACGAATCCCGCCAGTTCGGTCAACACCCGTTCCAGCGCGACGTTGGCCGCCTGTACCCCGCCGTAGGCATCGTCGCTGGGAGCGGTCTCCAGCGCCTCGAAGGTACGGCTGGCCAGCAGCCGGTTGCTGGCGGTGTCGATCAGGTTGGCGCGCAGGGTAAGCTGCACCCGGCTGGGGCGTTGCAGAAACGACTGCTGCAACCGGATCAGGGTCACGTCGAGCTGGTAGTCGGCCGCCACGCTGCTGGGCAGGGTGATCACGGCGCGGAAGGCGCCGCTGCGCTCCAGGGTTTCGACCAGCAGCGGTGCCAGCATCCGGGCCGGGGCGGCGGCCCAACGACTCTGGGTGTAGTAGCTCAGCGCCAGCGGAG
>CAYMHN010000229.1:0-6194 GCA_964390235.1 uncultured Candidatus Competibacteraceae bacterium | reverse complement strand
CTTCTTGAAGCGGCGGTGCACCCAGAGATACTGCTCCGGGGCCTGGCGTATCCAGTCTTCGAGCAGGGCATTGATGCGGGCGGCATCGACCGTCGGATCGGCGCCGGGGAAGTCACTCAGCGCCGGCAAGAACGTGATCCGGTAGCGGCCATCGGGCAGCCGTAGCGGAAAGTAGGGCAGCACCAGTGCATTGCTCATGCGCGCCAGTCGCGAGGTGGCGGTGATGGTCAGGGCGGGGATGCCGAAAAAGGGCACGAACACGCTTTGCCGGCCATAGTTGTGGTCCGGTGCGTACCAGACGGCGGCGCCGCGCTTGAGCGCCCGCACCGTGGCGCGGATATCGTTCTGGGCAATGGGGGGCAGTCCCGAGTACCGCTCGCGGGCTTCGCACATGATCCGCTCATACAGCGCATTGTGGTGCGGTCGGTACATGGCATGGCAACGGGTATGCTCGATCAGTGCCCGGCCCCCCATCTCCAGGGTGGTGAAGTGGCCGGTCAGCAACAGAATGCCACGACCGCTGGCCCGGGCCGCATGCAGGTTCTCCAGACCCTCGATCTCGAACAGCCCGGCCAGGCGCCGATCCGGCAACCACCAGGCCCAGGCCGTTTCCAGCAGACCGAGGCCGATGCACTCCAGCTGGGCGCGCAGCAGGCGTTCGCGTTCAACCGCGTCGAGTTCCGGGAAACACCACCGCAGATTGATCGCCGCAATCCGGCGACGGCGCGGCATTAGATATCCTGCCATCCGCCCCAGCGAACGGCCCAGAACCCGCTGCCAGGACAGCGGCAGCCGCAGCACCAGCCAGAGCACGCCCAGTCCCAGACCCAGCGGCCAATGACGGGGAGGCAGAAAATCACGCCACAGCGGCTCTCCGGTCCTCTCTTCTAGTGCCGAATCGCTGCTGGCAGTCTGTTCTCGTCTCACGACTCACGCCTCACAGACACTCCCCGATCGAACCCGGTCGGCAGCGTCGGCGATCGACCCAGATCGTGTTGTCGAGCCGTGCCTCACTGAAATCGGCGCCATCGATCCGCGCATTGCTGAGATCGACCCGGGTCAGATCGGCGCCCTGCAGATCGGCGCCCAGCAGATTGCTGCCGTCAAGGCGGGCTCCCGTGAGATCGGCTTGACGCAGATTGATGCCTTCCAGCGTTGCCCCGATGAGTCGGGCATTGATCAGGCGCGCTTCGCGCAGATCGGCATAGCTCAGATCGGCTCGTTGCAGGTCGGCGTCGGTCAGATTGGCCAGGTGGAAATGGCTGTCGGTCAGATCGGCTCCGGAGAAATCAGCCCCGACCAGTTCGGCTCCGGTGAAATCGGCCCCGGCGAGCCCGGCTCGCTGAAACCGACCCTGGTTCGACTGGACATTGACGAACCGCGCCCCGGTCAGTGTGGCATTGACCATGCGCGTGCCCAGCATGATGGCCTCGGTGAAATCGGCCCCACTCAGGTCCGAGTTCCCGAAATCGGCGCTGTTGAGCCGCGCGCCCCGGAAGCTGGCTTCCTGGTATTGGCCGCGGGTCATCACGGCCTCGCGCAGATCCACACCCTCCAGATCAGCACCCTGCTTGTCGCAACCCAACCAGGTGACGCGTCGCTGCGGCGGATCCTCACAGGACGCCAGCGCGGCTTGCATGAACGACAGCCCCGATGTGAGAAAAACCCCGAACAGCAGCAATGAGCTTGATAATTTCGCCATTTTTAGTTGTTGAATACCTGTTTGACCACGTCCTTGTAATGACCGACGAAATGGACGTTCATTCCCTGACGCAAGTAGTCCGGCAGCTCGTCATAATCCCCGCGATTGGCTTCCGGCAGCACCAGTTCCATGATCTTGTTGCGTCTAGCGGCAATGACTTTCTCGCGAATCCCGCCTATGGCCAGCACCCGACCGGTCAGCGTCAGCTCGCCGGTCATGGCGATGGGTCGGGCAATCTTCTCATTACGGGCCAGTGACAACAAGGCGGTAGCCATGGTGATACCGGCCGAGGGGCCGTCTTTGGGGGTGGCACCCTCGGGTACATGCAGATGGATGTAGGACTCGTCGAAGAACGCGGGCCCGGCCTTGAACTCCTTCAGATGCGAGCTGACGTAACTGTAGGCGATAGCCGCCGATTCCTGCATCACATCGCCCAGTCGACCGGTCAGCTTGAAAGCGCGTTTCTTGCTGTGCACCAGGGTGGCTTCGACATCCAGAGTGGCACCGCCCAGCGCGGTCCAGGCCAGACCGGTGACCACGCCGATACCGCTGACCGGTTTTTCGGGGCGGAATGGCGGCTTGCCGAGGTAGGTTTCCAGGTTCTTGACCCCGACTTTGATCGGCTGATCGTTGCCGCCGACGATCTGTACCGCCGCCTTGCGCACAATGCGGCCCAGCTGTTTTTCCAGGTTGCGCACCCCGGCTTCGCGGGCATAGCCGTCGATCAGGGTGCGCAGGGCCGCATCATTGACCCGCAGTCTGCGCTTGCGCAGGCCGGAGCGCTCCAGCATGCGTGGCCACAGATGCCGTTTGGCGATCTCGACTTTCTCGGACCCGATGTAACCGGCCAGGCGGATGGTCTCCATCCGGTCCAGCAGTGGCGCGGGAATGGTGTCGAGCTGGTTGGCCGTGCAGATGAACAACACCTTGCCGAGGTCGAAGCGCACGTCCAGATAGTGGTCCAGAAAATCGGCGTTCTGCTCGGGGTCGAGCACTTCCAGCAGCGCCGAGGCGGGATCGCCACGGAAGCTGGCGCCGATCTTGTCGATTTCGTCGAGCATGATCACCGGGTTGGCGGTGCCGGCATCGCGGATCGCCTGGATGAACTTGCCGGGCAGGGCGCCGATATAGGTACGCCGGTGGCCCTTGATCTCGGCTTCGTCGCGGATACCGCCCAGGCTGAAGCGGTAGAACTCGCGCCCCAGGGCCTCGGCCACCGAACGACCGATCGAGGTCTTGCCGACCCCCGGCGGCCCCACCAGTAGCAGGATGGAACCCGATACCTCGCCCTTGAGCGCGCCTACCGCCAGGAACTCGACGATTCGGTCCTTCACATCGGCCAAGCCGTAATGATCCCGATCCAGCACCTTGCGGGCGTGATCCAGGTCCAGCTTGTCGGTCGAATGCACCCCCCAGGGCAGATCGGTGATCACATCCAGATAATTGCGGGTGACGGCGTATTCCGGCGAACCGGATTCCAGCACCGCGAGCTTGTCCAACTCGTCCTCGATGCGAGCGCTGGCATGCTCGGGCAATTGCTTGGCGCTGAGGCGCTCGCGAAAGCGATCGGCATCGGCCGTGCGGTCGTCCTTGGCGATACCCAGTTCCTGCTGGATGATCTTGAGTTGCTCGCGCAGAAAGAACTTGCGCTGCTGTTCACTCATCTTCTCATCGATTTGCTGGCGGATCCTGGACTGCAATCTGGCGACTTCCAGTTCCTTCTTGATCAGCACCACCACCTGCTTCATCCGCTCCAGCACCGGGGCCGTGGCCAGGATGTCCTGCAACTCCTCCTTGCTGGCCGTGGTCAGGGCGGCGGCAAAATCGGCCAACGGCGAAGGCTCGTTGGTGTTGAAACGGGACAGGAAATGCTTCAACTCCTCGGAATACAGCGGATTGAGCGGGATCAGCTCCTTGAGCGTGTTGATCACCGCCATCGAATAGGCGCGCAGTTCCTCGGTATTGACGAAGTCGGTGTCGTCCAGATACTCGACCCGCACCCGGTAGGGTGGCTGTTTGGACAGCCAGCGGCTGACGCGAAAGCGCTTGAGGCCCTGGGCGATGAATTGCAGCTTGTCACCGTGGCGAGCCAGCTGGTGGATGCGCACCACGGCGCCCACGGTATGAAAATCCTTGGTATCGACGACCTGATCGAGCGTGTCGGGCTTGACCAGTAGCAGGCCGACCACATGCTGCTCCTCCTGCTTGACCACTTTTTCCAGGGTCGGCAGCCAGGGATCGGTGTTCAGCAGCAGGGGTAGCACCTGGGCCGGAAAGAACGGCCGCTCGGACAGGGGCAGCAGATACAGGGTACTCGGCAATACATCGCCGGCCACGGTCAGTTCGGTCGAGGACTGGCGGGCGGATTCCTCGGACGGCTCATCGGGCAGCAGCTCGGCGTCCAACGCGTCTTGTTCGCTCATGAAGGGGGATGGTCCACGGTTGGTTCGAAAGATCAAGGTAGCGATAACATGCGGTCGTCGACCGAACTTATCAAGTTGCCCATTGCTGTCATGGAAATTCCAAACGATGAAAAAGCCGCTATAATCAATCATTTTTAGCCAAAATCGGGAATAATGACCATGCCTATCTACGAATACCGATGTGAGCAATGCAGCCATGAAGTCGAGGCCATACAGAAACTGGCCGACGCCCCGTTGATCGATTGTCCCGCTTGTCACCAGCCGGCACTGCGGCGAGTGATCTCCCCGGTCGGGTTTCGACTCAAGGGTAGCGGTTGGTACGAGACCGACTTCAAATCCGGCAACAAGCGCAATCTGGCCGATGCAGGCGACAAAGCGGCCAAGACCGATGCCAAGACCGATGCCAAGACCGACAAGGGTGGAGCCGATACCAAGTCCGGCGATTCGGCGACTGGCAAGAGCACTTCGGGCAAGGCAGCTGCCTGAACACACTCCGCGGTGGGTGATTGTTGCGAGCCTTGAGCATTGCCCGTAACATTGCCCGCCTTGTCAGATTTCAGGCTACGGGAGCATCATGCGCAGCCATTACTGCGGCCAGGTCACCGAACAGTATCTAGCTCAGAGCGTCAGCGTCTGTGGCTGGGTGCATCGCCGCCGCGACCATGGCGGCGTCATCTTCATCGATCTGCGCGACCGCACCGGGCTGGTCCAGGTCGTGATCGACCCGGACACCCCGGAAGCCTTTGCCGAGGCCGAGCGGGTACGCAGCGAGTACGTGCTGCGGATCAGCGGCAAGGTGCGGCTGCGGCCGGCGGGCACCGACAACCCGAATCTAGCCACCGGCAAGATAGAAATCCTGACCCGCTCGCTGGAAGTGCTCAACCGCTCCGAGCCGATTCCGTTCCAGCTCGACGACGAGGACGTATCGGAAGAAGTCCGGCTGCGTTACCGCTATCTCGATCTGCGCCGCCCGGAAATGCAGCAGCGGCTGATGCTGCGCGCCCAAGTAACCAGCACTCTCCGGCGGTTCATGGACAGCCAGGGCTTTCTGGACATCGAGACGCCGATGCTGACCCGCGCCACCCCGGAGGGCGCCCGCGATTACCTGGTGCCCAGTCGCACCCATCCGGGTTGTTTCTTCGCCCTGCCGCAATCGCCACAGCTGTTCAAGCAGCTGCTGATGATGGCCGGCTACGACCGCTACTACCAGATCGTGCGCTGCTTTCGCGACGAGGATCTGCGCGCCGACCGCCAGCCCGAGTTCACCCAGCTCGACGTCGAGACCACGTTTCTCGACGAGGCGGGGATTACCGGGCTGATGGAACAATTGGTACGCTCGCTGTTCCGCGAGGTGCTGGACGTGGAGCTGCCCGATCCCTTCCCGCGCATGCCTTATGGCGAGGCCATGGCGCGGTTCGGCTCCGACAAGCCGGACCTGCGCATCCCGCTGGAACTGACCGAACTGTCGGATCTGATGCGGGAGGTCGATTTCAAGGTGTTTTCCGGCCCGGCTCGCGATCCGCAAGGGCGAGTGGCGGCGCTGCGGCTGCCGGACGGCGGCCGGCTGACCCGCAAGGAGATCGACGGCTACACCGAGTTCGTCGGTCGTTACGGCGCCAAGGGTCTGGCCTATATCAAGGTCAACGACCGGGCGGCCAGGCGCGACGGGCTGCAATCCCCGATCGTCAAGTTCCTGCCCGATGCCGTGCTGGAGCAGGTGCTGGCGCGGTGCGGCGCCGAGACCGGAGATCTGGTGTTCTTCGGTGCCGATCAGGCGCAGGTCGTCAACGCCGCGCTGGGGGCGTTGCGCGTCGAACTGGGCCATGCCCTGGGCCTGGTGCGCGGCGACTGGGCGCCACTGTGGGTGGTGGATTTCCCGATGTTCGAGTGGGATGAACGCGAACAGCGCTGGAACGCCTTGCACCACCCGTTCACCGCGCCGAACAACGATGATCCCGAGGCGCTGCGCTCCGATCCCGGTGGGGCATTGTCCAGGGCTTACGACATGGTGCTGAACGGCACCGAACTCGGCGGCGGCTCGGTGCGTATCCACCGCCAGGAGATGCAGC
>CAYMHN010000228.1:0-6212 GCA_964390235.1 uncultured Candidatus Competibacteraceae bacterium | reverse complement strand
TCGAGGCCGCGCGCGCGCGCGGCGCGCGGGTGGTGGCCGTGGGCACGACCGTAGTGCGCAGTCTGGAGACGGCGGCGGCCGGTGGAACGATGCGGCCGTTCCAGGGTGAGACCGACATCTTCATCCGGCCCGGCTACCGGTTTCGTTGCGTCGATGCGTTGATCACCAATTTCCACTTGCCGGAATCGACCCTGATCATGCTGGTCGCCGCCTTCGCCGGTCATGCGCCGGTGATGGCGGCCTACCGCCACGCCGTGACGCAACGCTACCGCTTTTTCAGCTATGGCGACGCCATGTTCCTGACCCGATCCGAGGTCTGAACCGCCCGTTTTCCGCACCACGGTTTACCGGGTATCATTAAACATTTTGCAAACCGGGTCTCGAAACCCGTGACAGGATGGAAACATGGCAACGTACAGCACCAATGAATTCAAGGGCGGCCTCAAGATCATGCTCGACGGCGACCCCTATACCATCGTTGAGAACGAGTTCGTCAAGCCCGGCAAGGGTCAGGCCTTCAACCGGGCCAAGGTCCGCAACCTCAAGACCGGCCGGGTGATCGAGCGCACCTTCAAGTCCGGCGATACGGTCGAGGCCGCCGATGTGCTCGACATCGACATGCAATATCTCTACAACGACGGCGAGTTCTGGTACTTCATGCACCCGGAGAGCTTCGAGCAGATCAGCGCCGATGCCGTTGTCGTCGGCGACGGGGCCAAGTGGCTCAAGGAGCAGGATTCCTGTCAGCTGACTCTGTGGAACGGCACGCCGATTTCCGTCAGCCCGCCCAACTTCGTCGAAATGGAGGTCGTCGAGACCGATCCCGGCGTCAAGGGCGATACCTCGGGCGGTGGCGGCAAGCCGGCCACGCTGGAGAGCGGCGCGGTGGTGCGGGTGCCGCTGTTCGTGCAGCAGGGCGAGGTGATCAAGGTCGATACCCGCACCGGGGAATACGTATCACGGGTGAAGTGACATGAATGACGCAGCGTGGCGGCCGGCGGCCACGCTAGCTACGCTGCGTTTGCGGGCCGGGTTGCTGAGTCGGATACGTGCCTTCTTCGCCGCCCGTGGGGTGCTGGAGGTGGACACGCCGGCGCTGTCGGCGGCGACCATCCCGGACCCCGACATCCACGGTTTCGCCACCCGCTACCACGGCCCCGGTCCGCGGCACGGCGCGTCGCTGTACTTGCATACCTCGCCCGAGTTTCCCATGAAACGGCTGCTGGCGGCCGGCAGCGGGGATATCTACCAGATCGCCAAGGTGTTTCGGGATAGGGAAGCGGGGGGGCGGCACAATCCGGAGTTCACTCTGCTGGAATGGTACCGGGTCGGCTGGGATCATCATCGATTGATGGACGAGGTGGCGGCGCTGGTCGCCGAACTGCTGCCCGAGTTCACCCGGCAGCCGGCAGAGCGATTCAGCTATCGCGAGCTGTTCGGGCGATATCTCGATCTGGACCCGTTCCGGTCCTCGGTGGCCGAACTGAGCGCCTGCGCCGAGGCGCAAGGTATAGGCCTGCCGACCAGCTTGCCGGACGATGACCCCGACCCCTGGCTGGACCTGCTGCTGACCCACTGTATCGAGCCGCGCCTGCCGGTTGACCGACCGGTGTTCGTCTACGACTATCCACCCAGCCAGGCGGCCTTGGCCCGGATCAGACCGGACGCTCCGCCGGTGGCCGAACGCTTCGAGTTGTATCTGGGCGGCATCGAGCTGGCCAACGGTTTCCACGAACTTGCCGACCCGATCGAGCAGCGCCGCCGCTTCGAGCGCGACAACCGGCTACGTGTTGATCGCGGTCTGCCGGCGATGCCGCTGGACGAGTATTTGCTGGCGGCGCTGGAGCAGCTACCGGACTGCGCCGGGGTGGCGCTGGGCGTCGATCGCCTGCTGATGCTGGCCGCGGGCAAGGATAAGCTGGACCAAGCGCTGGCGTTTCCGTTCGAGCGCGCCTGAATTCGCCTGCATAGCCGGGGTGAAGCTATCCGCAGGAGTCGGGGGGATCAGCGTATAATGGCCGCTGAATTCACCCGCCGAAATCCGCAGCATGGATCAACCGCGCCGTAAGCTTCCGATCGGTATCCAGACCTTTCGTGAAATCCGCACCGAGGATCATTACTACGTTGACAAGACCGGCTTCGCCGAACGGTTAACCGATCAGGGCAAGTACTACTTCCTGTCCCGCCCGCGCCGCTTTGGCAAGAGCCTGTTTCTGGATACCCTCAAGGAACTGTTCGAGGGTAACGAGCCGCTGTTCCGGGGTTTGCACATCCATGACCGCTGGGACTGGTCGATCCGCCATCCGGTGATCCGGCTGAGCTTCGGCGGCGGAGTGGTGCAAAGCCGCGCTGAACTGGACCGACGGATACTGGCCCTGTTGCACAAGAATCGGGAAGCACTGGGGTTGAGCTGCCAGGATCCGGAGGACATTGCCGGCTGTTTCGGTGAACTGATCGAAGGCGCCCATGAATCGACCGGCCAGCGGGCGGTGGTACTGGTCGACGAATACGACAAACCGATACTGGACAACATCACCGATGCCGACACCGCCCGCGCGATGCGTGACGGACTCCGAAATCTGTATTCGGTAATCAAGGACTCGGATGCCCACATCCGCTTCGCCTTTCTCACGGGAGTGAGCAAATTTAGCAAGGTGAGCTTGTTTTCCGGATTGAACAACCTCAACGACATCACCGTCGATGCCGAGTATTCGGCGCTGTGCGGCTACACCGAAGCCGATCTGGACACGGTGTTCGCTGCCGAACTGCCCGGCCTGGACCGGGACGAAATCCGTCGCTGGTACAACGGCTACAGCTGGACCGGGGAGACCGTCTACAATCCCTTCGATGTGCTGCTGCTGTTCCAGAAGCGCCAGTTCCGGCCCTGGTGGTTCGAGACCGCCACGCCGACCTTTCTGGTCGAGCTGCTGGCCCGGCGCGGCTACTTCACCCCCGATCTGGCCCGTCGCCAGACCAGCCTGGAACTGCTTTCCACCTTCGATGTGGAGCGCATCGACAGCGACGCGCTGCTGTTCCAAACCGGCTATCTGACCATCCATCGGGTCGAAGAGCCGCTGACCGGCTACTGGGTCTACACCCTGGGTTATCCCAACCACGAAGTCGAGACCAGCCTCAACGCCGCGCTGCTGATTGGCTACGGCGTGGACGGCCAGCGCGCCTTCGCCAACCGACTGCGTCTGCTCCAGCTGCTCCAGGCCAACGACATCAAAGGCATGCAGGCTCTGTTCGAAGCCTTTTTCGCCAGCATTCCCAACGACCGTGCGACGGACCGCTGGTACCGTAACAACCCCATCGCGCAGTACGAAGGCTATTACGCCAGCGTGTTCTATTCCTACTTCGCCGCCTTGGGCCTGGACTTGACCCCCGAGGACAGCAGCAATCAGGGCCGCCTCGATCTGGCGCTGCGCTTCAACGACCAGGTCTACCTGTTCGAGTTCAAGGTGGTGGAGCTGACCCCCGAAGGGCGGGCGCTGCAACAGCTCAAGGATCGGGGGTATGCCGACAAGTACCGGGCATTGAGCCAGCCGATCCATCTGATCGGGGTAGAGTTCAGCCGCGAGCAGCGCAGCGTGGTCGGCTTCGAGGTGGAGACGCTGTTGTAGGCGTGTTGCACGCACCGAGCCAGCCGTTGGTACAGTTGCAGCCAGGTGGCCTCGTCGCGGGCATGCTCCAGCTGGAACAGCGCCGCGGCCAGGTTCCGCACCTCACTGATCCAGGCCCGAAGCATACCATGGCGGCCATCCCGGTATTCCCGGGCTGACGAATATCCCGATCGATGCGGTTCGTGCCTCACCACATCCTACGCGCGCTGTGGCTGGCGGCCGCCTGCTGGAGCTTGGCCATGCTGTTGCTGCTGGTTACGCTGTTATCCCAGCCGACCGATGGCCGCGATACAGAAGAAAACCAGCACCGGTCGCCACGGCAGCCGCTACCAGCGAGACGCTCAACCAGCCGAGAAAGCTGCTCGCCGCTTCGAAATCCGTCCCCACCGCGTAGCCGAGGCCAAAGTAGGCGGCTGTCCACAGCGTCCGGCCGATCATCGAATAGACGAGGAAGGATACAACCGCGTACCGGCTGAACCCGGCCAGGAGACTCGCGACCGAGCTGAGATGCGAGGCGAAGGTCCGCGTGATGAGGACCGTTGCCAACCCCCATTTCGCGAAAAGAGCTTCGATTCGCGCCCGGCTCTTCGGCGTGTAGCCGAACCAACGCCCTCGGCGCTCAAGAAAACCGGGCGGCAAACCTCGCCCGATGGCATAGGCGATGAGGTCGCCCAAAGTGGAGGCCACGACTACCAGCGCAACCGCCAGGCCCCAGTCAAGGCGGCCTTGCCCGGCGAGCGACCCGGCGACGGTAGTCGAAAGACCGGTCGGAACCGGCAGGCCGATGGCGCCCAACAGCATCGTCAGGCCAAGCGCAGGATAGCCATAGATAAGAATCGCCGAAAGGAAGGAGTCGCTCAGCCTGTCCAACCAGCCACCGGGTTCATCGGCAGGAGCGGATTCCAGTGGACTGCGGGCACTGATCCGCGCGATCGCGTTCTGCACATCGCTGAGATAGGCAAAGGGTGCGTGTGATTTTTCCTCGGCTATCGCCCACAAGGTGGCATCGTCCGGCATGTTTGGCGCCAGGTTCAACTCGCGGCGCAGTTGGTTTGTCGTTACGCCATAAATCGAGGCGACATAAGAGAGCGTCATCCATGCCCTGATTGAACTCGTTTCGACCATGCCGCTGCCCTGGGCCGAATTGAGCAGCAGCAGAGTTCGATAGGCGCGCATTCCAGCGAGGGAGGTGATTGCAAGCGCGGCCGCTAGCAGCATGACCAGAAGAATGCGAGCCGGAGACCTGTGGCGATGGAGGACGATCATTTTGCAAACCGTATTCTGGGCAGTTGATTTTTCCCGCGCCTGAGCGGATGCCTACCGCAGTAACCTCACCCGCACGCCGTCGCGCTGTATGGCACCGTCCCGTTCCAGGCGGGCCAGGGCACGATACACCGCGGACCAGATCGAGCAGTATGCCGCGCTGCGCGGCTACCACGGCGCGCGGGTTCCCGGATGAATCCATTGCAGGACTGGAACGACATCAAGCGCTGGCGCCGCGAGACCCGCGAGCGTCGCGCCCCATCAGCCGGCATTGATCCGCAACCCCGCGGCGATGGCCAGCGGAGCCAGGGTCAGGGCCAGGGCCAGAATGGCGCCGAGCAGGGCCAGTTGACCGTCGTAAGGCAAACCGGTGGCGGCGGCCGCCACAGCGGCAGTACCGAAGATCAGCACCGGTACGTACAACGGCAATACCAGCAGGGTCAGCAGCACGCCGCCGCGGCGCAAGCTGACGGTCAGCGCCACGCCGATGGCGCCGATCAGGCTGAGCGAGGGGGTACCCAGCAGCAGGCTGAGCAGCAGGGCGCCGCTGGCCTCGGCGGGCAGATGCAGCAGCACGCCCAGCAGCGGAGACACCAGCAACAGCGGCAGGCCGGTAGTCAGCCAGTGGGCCAGTACCTTGGCCAGCGCCAGCACGGCCAGCGGTTGCGGGCTGAGCAGCAGCTGCTCCAGGGAACCGTCCTCGAAATCGCTCTTGAACAGGCGTTCCATGGCCAGCAGGGTGGCCAGCAGCGCCGCCACCCAGATCACGCCCGGGGCGATCAGGGCCAGGGTCTGCGGGCCGGGTCCGATGCCCAGCGGGAACAGGCTGACCACCAGCACGAAGAACAGCACCGGATTGAGCAGTTCGCTGCGGCGACGGAAGGCCAGCTGCAAGTCGCGCCGCAACACGCCCAGCCAGGCGCGGCTCAGGGAGGCGCGGACGGGGTGCTTGGCCGAAGCGGTGGCGGGTGGATTGGAAAGGCCGGCGGGCTGGCTCACAGTCGCAAGCGATCGATGGCGCTCAGGCTCAGCGGCTGATGCGAGGTCAGCACCACCGCGCCGCCGGCCTGCCGGTGCTGCTGCAAGCGCTGCTCCAGGTGGGCGATGCCGTCCACGTCCAGGGCGGTGAACGGTTCGTCCAGCAGCCATAAGGTCGCCGGGCTCAGCCACAGCCGCGCCAGGGCCACCCGCCGCCGCTGGCCGGCCGACAGACTGCGCACCGGCTGGTCCTCGAAGCCGTACAGGCCGACCTGCTCCAGGGCCTGGTCCGGATCATCCGCGTCACCGCTCAGGGCCTGGTAGAAATGCAGGTTCTCCAGCGCCGTC